>CAXNNN010000450.1:0-3641 GCA_964203095.1 Verrucomicrobiaceae bacterium
CGGCTCACCATTCAAGTTCACCCAGCACGGCCAGTCGGGTGGCTGGTATAGCGAGCTGCTGCCGCACACCGCATCCGTAGCGGATGACCTATGCGTGGTGCGCTCCATGTTCACGGAGTCGATCAACCATGGCCCAGGTGTCACCTTCTTTCAGACCGGCTCACAGATCGCAGGTAGGCCGAGCTGGGGCGCGTGGCTCAGCTACGGACTGGGTGCAGAAAATGCAAACCTGCCGAGCTTCACCGTGCTCATCACCAAAGGCAAAGGGGGCCAACCGCTCGGCTCGCACCTGTGGGGCAGCGGTTTCCTGCCGTCGAAACACGCGGGCGTACAGTTCCGCGCGGCGAAGGACCCGGTGCTTTATCTTGGCAATCCCGAAGGCATCAGTGCCGACAGCCGACGGCTCATGCTTGATCGCTTGAAGGAACTGCACGAGCATCAGTTCGACCTCACGCCCGATGTCGAAATCAGCAACCGTATTGATCACTACGAGATGGCCTTCCGTATGCAGTCGAGCATCCCGGACGTGGCCGACATCTCCAACGAGCCCCAGCACGTGCTCGACCTCTACGGGCCGGATGTGAAGACGCCCGGCAGCTTCGCCGCGAACTGTCTGCAAGCCCGTCGTCTGGCCGAGCGCGGCGTGCGCTTCATCCAACTCTATCACCAAGACTGGGATCACCACGGCGGTCTGCCCGGTGCCCTGCCCCGCCTTTGCAAAGAGACCGACCAGCCCGCTGCCGCACTCATCAAAGATCTCAAGCAGCATGGCATGCTGGACGACACGCTCGTCGTCTGGGGCGGCGAGTTTGGCCGCACCGCTTACTGCCAAGGCAAGATCCAGCCCAACTTCGGCCGCGATCACCACCCACGCTGCTTCAGCGTGTGGATGGCCGGTGGCGGCGTGAAGGCCGGCACCGTGTATGGCGAGACGGATGATTTCGGCTACAACGTCAGCAAAGACGGCGTCCACATCCACGACTTCCACGCGACCCTCATGCACCTGCTAGGGATCGACCACGAACGCCTCACGTATAAATTCGCCGGTCGTCGCTACCGCTTAACAGATATTCACGGACACCTCGTGAAGGGTCTGCTCGCTTGATGGCTCAGGAGTGTCCACGGTCCTTGTCCGTCATCATCAAGTGACAGCAAGGCACCATTTTCGCTCGCTAGGGCCCAGCGGTGACCTGCTCCCATGTCAGAGCAAAACGCGCGAGGTATTTCTTCAACCGATCGGCGTCATTGGGCTTGGCCTTCTTTTGGCGTGAAACCGAAAATAGCCGACGCCCCGCATCGCTCAGTGTTTTGGACTCCCGGCAATCACGCACCACATACTCCAACTGGGCAAGGTCGAAGGGATCTATCTTCGCCAGCGCCTTGGAGTCTAGGATGTCCTTCAAGACGGATCCTTCCTTCGTCGCAGAGGGCCGCTCCCAGCCTGCTTTGAGGCGTTCGATCTCGGCTTCCACACAAGCCTCCGTGATTCGGCCTTTCGGCGCGAGAGTGGCCATGCGGGTCACCGCCGCATGCAGATCGCGGAAGTTCGCGCTCCACATCGCCTCGGGGCTGCGTGCAAACTTGAGAAAGCGGTCGAGTGCCTCCTTGTTGAAGCGCACCTCACGCCGATGCGTCTTCGCGAAGCGCTTCAACTCAAAGTCCACATTCACCGCGATGTCCTCACGACGATCCGCAAGCCCTGGCAGCGTGAAGGTCCACAGATTGATGCGTGCCAGCAGATCCTCGCGGAACCGCTTCTCCGCCACGCTCGCACGCAGATCTTGATTGGTTCCCACGATGAGCTGGAAGTCACTGCGCCCGGGCTTGTCCGATCCCGGCGGTAGGAAGGTCTTCTCCTCGAGCGCCCGCAGCAGCATCGCCTGCTCGTCGAGCCCGAGTTCACCGATCTCATCGAGAAACACCAGCCCACCATCGGCTTCCTTCAATAGGCCCGCGCGATCCGATTGCGCACCTGTGAAGGCACCTCGCTTGTGACCAAACAAAGCGCTCATCGCCTGATCGCCACGCAAGGTCGCACAATTCACTTCCACGAAGCACCCTGTGAGCCCGGCGCGTTGCTTGCGCAAATCGTAGATGCGGCTGGCGAGCAACGACTTGCCAGCGCCTGTTGGCCCGGTGATGAGGATCGGTGCCTTCGAGCGCAACGCCACCTGCTCGATCTGCTCCACGAGCTGATTGAAGCGCTTGTTCTTCGTCGCCATCCCGCTCTTCAAGAAGTCGAGCGTTTGCTCCTGCTCCTTGGCGAAGCGCGTCGCCAGACGGTCATACTTGGAGAGATCGAGGTCAATGACCGTATGCCGTCCCGCCGCCGAGCCCTTGCCGTCGGACTCGCCGCGCGGTGCCGTTTGCACCAGACGCGCTGGCGCGTAGTTCGCCTCGGTGAGCAGGAACCAGCAAATCTGCGCCACATGCGTGCCCGTGCTCAGATGCACGAAGTAGTCCGCCTTCTCGACAGCGAACTCATACGCCGACACGAAGTCATAGAGCTTCGAATACATCTCCTGAAAGTCCCACGGATCACGGAAGCTCATCTCATGGCATACCACCTTCGTCTTTGGCGACACCTCGGCGATATCGTTCACCACCCGTTCAGCCAGCGCGTTCCAGCGCGGATCCACCAGCAGCTCCAAGCGTGCGACCGGAAAGTCCTTTTGCCGGCAAAGGCCCACGGTTGGGCGCCAGCGATTCCATCGAGCGTCTGTGGAGCCTCCATCCAATGAAGAGCCCAGGAAACCGAGAACGATATTGGAACGTTTGGTCATATTCTGGATAATTCCTTATTTTATTCGCTAGTCTTTGTCCATTTTTGCTGGTGGATCATTTTGACTATCCAGCCCTTAAAGAAAAAATCTTTACTTACTGCCATCAGGGCTAGGGCACAATCGAGACCGCAGGCCAACATGACTTGGCACACTGCTGGCAGTACACCCTGCTGGCTGATTCAAGCGGAACGCGAAGCGATATGCCGAGCGCGATGCAGATCGGATCGGTCATCGGGGTTCGAATCCCCTCCTTGCTGTGGACAAGCTCAAACCCCTGTCCCGGTGAGTCCTGCTTGTGGTCTTCGGATCACGACACCTGCTGGAAGCCTTGCGAGATTGCCTACCAATTGTTGAGCCCCGGCTCTTCGACAGGGCCGCCTCCCGCTTCCCAGCCGGAGGGCAAACCGGGGCAGGCCTTCAACGCAATTCAATGAATACTCCAACTATGAAAACCTCACTTTTCGGCTTCAAGAAAACCGCCGTCATCAACGAACACGAAACCGGCCTGCTGTTTCGGGATGGCCAGTTCGTGTCTGAACTTAAGCCCGGCAAACACGTGTTTCGCAATCGCTCCAGCACAGAGCTAACTGTGAAGACCTTTGATCTCCGTGAGCGCTCGCTTCAGGTGCAGGGCCAGGAGTTGCTGAGCGCTGATCAGGTGGCTCTCAAAGTGAGCGCGGTGGTGGCCTATCGCGTGGTCGATGCGCTGAAGCTTTATCGTGCCATGGAGTTCCCCGAAGTGGCGCTCTACGCCGATGTGCAACTCGCGCTGCGCCAGATCGTAGCGACGCTAAGCGCCGAGGACTTCCTGGCCAAGAAGTCCGGCTTCGCCACCGAACTGAAGACACTCCTTAGAGC
>CAXNNN010000451.1:0-3634 GCA_964203095.1 Verrucomicrobiaceae bacterium
ACGGTTTATGGACTCGCTGCCAATGCACTGAATGCTGAGGCAGTGGCGAAGATCTTCGAAGCCAAGGAGCGCCCGACCTTTGACCCGCTGATCGTGCATCTGCCGCATCGCAAGGACTTGAAGGACGTGGCTAAAGTGCCTGCCGACATCGCTGAGGTGGTGGACAAGATCGCGCACAAGTTCTGGCCCGGGCCGCTGACGATCATCCTGCCGAAAAAGGCCTGCGTGCCTGATCTCGTCACTGCGGGACTGCCGACGGTGGCGGTGCGCGTGAGCAAGGACCCCGTCTTCATGCGCGTGTCCCGCACCTTCGATGGACCGCTGGCCGCGCCCAGTGCGAACCGTTTCGGCAGCATCAGCCCGACTTCCGCCAGTGCCGTGATGGCTGAACTCGAAGGCCGCATTCCCTTGGTCCTCGACGGTGGCGCGAGCAACCACGGCATCGAGAGCACCATCATCAAGATCGACCCGCCCGCAGGCACGCCCAAGCCAGTGATCACCATCCTGCGCCCTGGCCCGATTACGCCTGATGACCTGAAGGAGTTCGGTGTGGTGAAACACGGCTTCAAAGCCAAGCACAAGGACGGCGAAGCAGCAGAAGCCCCTGGAATGTTGACCAGTCACTACGCACCGCGCACACCGCTTCGTCTGCTGTCCAAGCCGGCAGATTTCACCCAGGACTTTGGCAAGCGCTATGCCCTGCTCAGCTACCGTGGCGAGCCTGACGACGGCTACATCGACCTCGTCGAGGAGTGGGCTGGCATTCACATCCTGACCCCCGGCAAAGGCAAGCTAGTCGAAGCCGGTGTGCGCCTGTTCTACGCCCTGCGCGAACTCGACAAGCTGGGCGTGGATGAGATCATCGCCGAACCCGTGCCCGAACAAGGCATTGGCATGGCGGTCATGGACCGGCTGAGAAGGGCGAGTGCAAAGCGCGGCTAAGGTTGATCCACACGCCGGTCACACGACAATCCTCTGACTCATGTCCGATAGCGCCCCTGTTCCTGCCACCACTGCCAAAGCCGAAGCTCGTGGCACAGCCCGTGCACTCGGCTTAGTTTCGATAGCGATTCTGTGCTCACGCCTCTTGGGACTGGTGCGAGAGGTGATCATCAGTTCCCTGTTTGCAGACAAGGCGAATTTGCGCTGGCTGGACTGCTTCAACATGGCCTTCCGCGCGCCGAACATGCTGCGAGATCTCTTTGCCGAAGGCGCGCTGAGCACGGCATTCGTGACCGTGTTCTCTAAGAAGGTCGCGGCCGAGGGCGATGAGTCGGCGTGGACGCTGGCGCGCAAGTTTGCCTCGCTAACGACGGTGTGGATGACGCTGGTGTCGTTGTTGGGTGTGCTGCTGTCGCCGTGGATCATTTGGCTTATGGCTTCGGGCTGGCGCAATCCGACGGACGCGGCGAACGCTCTGTCGCCGGAGGACTTGCAGGCGAAGCTGGACTTCACCATCACGCTAGCGCGCATCATGTTTCCCTTCATCCTGCTGGTGTCGCTCGCGGCGCTGGTGATGGGTATGCTGAACGCGCGGAAGGTCTTCTTTATGCCCGCCATGGCATCGACTTTCTTTAATGTGGCAAGCATGATCGTAGGTGGCGGGGTCGGCTGGTGGCTGGACCCGGCATTTGGCAAGACAGCGATCATCGGCTTTGCCGTGGGCGTGCTGGTGGGCGGGCTGGCGCAGTTGCTCGTGCAGCTGCCGTCGCTGACGAAAGTGGGCTTCAAATTCGGTCTCGATCTCCGCTGGAAAGACCCTGGTGTGCGACAGACGCTGGATCTGATGTGGCCCGCGATCATCAGTGGCAGTGTGGTGCAGGTGAATGTGCTCTTGAATGCCAACTTCGCCTCGTATGTCGCTGGCGACGGGCCGGTGACGTGGCTGAACAATGCCTTCCGCTTGATGCAGTTGCCGTTGGGATTGTTTGGTGTGGGCTTGGCCACGGTGTCACTGCCGTCGCTCGCCCGCATGGCCACGAATGGCATCAGCGAAGACTTTCGCCGCACGCTGAGCAAGGCCATTCGCATGGGCGCGCTGCTCAGTGCGCCGAGCGCCGTGGGGTTGATCATGCTGGCCTACCCGATCATGTCCCTGCTGTATGGCAACGGGCGGGCGGCAACCAATCCGCTGCATGTGCCAGGGTGTGCTGTGGCGCTGCAAACCTATGCCATCGGCTTGGTGTTCTACAGTGGACTGAAGGTTCTGCAGCCCGCGTTCTATGCGATCGAGAAGCGCTTCATTCCCATGATCGTTAGCGTGATCTGCGTGCTGTTCACCGCCGTGCTGAACTACCTTTTTGTGGTGCATTGGCATCTCGATCATCGCTACCTAGCGCTGTCCACCAGCCTGAGCGCGGCGTTGAACTTTGGCTGCCTGTTCGTGGTGATGCGCAAGCACGCGGGTCGTTTCGACAGCCGCGCATTGCTGGCCTCCGGCTGGAAGATCGTGGCAGCGTCCCTGTCCATGGCGGGCGTGTGCTGGGCCGCGCAGCACACGGTGCTAGCGACTTGGGCAACGCATGGCGTGTTCATTCGCGCCGTCCTGCTGGGTAGCGTGGTCGCTGTCGCAGCGGCGGTTTACTTTGGTGTCAGCCTGCTGCTGAAGAATGAGGAGATGGAAGACTTCACGGGTGGCTTGAAGCGAAAGCTGGGGCGAGGTAAAAAACCTGCATGAGACCCAGCATTCTCATCCCTACGGTTGTTGCGCTCGCCATTATCTGGAGCGGTGTGGCCATCGTCATGAGCATGACGGAGGACTCCGTTTCCTCGCCTGAGAAAGTTAGCCAAATCGTGGGCGAAGCCCCGTGGCGCAACGGCAAGAAGCCCTCGCCAGCGGAGCGCACGGCGTATCTGGATAAGCTGGCGAAGTATTACACCCTGCTCGACATGGAGCAGCGCCGCACCATGCGCGAGGAAGATGCGGCCTCCGGCGAGATGATGATCTTCATGATGGAACTGACCGATGCGGAGCGGAAGCGCTATCTGTCGATCATCGTCGAAGCCCAGGTGCAACCTTTGATGAAAGCCTGGTCGCTGCTGAGCAAGGATGATCGTCGCAAGATGATCGGGAATGCGCGTGGCTCGCTGCGACGCAACGCCGGTGGTGTCACTGCGATGGAGCAGCTGACGGAAGCCGATGCGAAGGTCTTCGATTCCTTGATCGAAGGCAACCTCGCCGAATACTACAAAAACGGCACGGACAAGCAGAAGCTGAGCCTCGCGCCTTTGATGGAAGAACTGCAAAACCGCATGGGTCGCCGCTGACATGATCGAAGCCCACTCATTGCGCAAAGTCTGGAGCAAGGGCGCGAAGCCAGCGCTCAACAACGTCAGTTTCAATGTGGGGCAGGGCGAGATCGTGGGCTTGCTGGGGCACAATGGTGCGGGCAAATCGACCATCATGGGTATCATGCTAGGCATGGTGCGGCCGGACAGCGGGGAGGTGCGCATCGCGGGGGCATCGGTGCAAACCCAGCGGGCAAAGGCGCTGAGCAGCATTGGCGCGATCTTTGAGTCGGCGGTGTTTTATGATTATCTGACCGGCTGGGAGAATTTGCGCGTGCTCTGCTCGCTGTCTGGTTGGTGGGATCAAAAGGAAGCGGCGCGCATTTTGGAAATGGTGAACCTCACG
>CAXNNN010000452.1:0-3633 GCA_964203095.1 Verrucomicrobiaceae bacterium
TGGCACGATGCCACGACCCGACGCGGGCCATCGGCTTGCATGGCGACCTCCACCGAGCACACACGGCACGCGCCATACGGCGAGAGTTGCGGCGCATCGCACAGCGTGGGCACATGCCCGCGTCCGACGTGACGGTCGATGAAATTCAACAAGGTTTCGCCCTGCTGAAAACGCATGGGTTCGCCATCAATGAAGGCAGTGAGTTGTGAGAGGTCCTGGACCATAACGTGGTGATAGTGAGATTAGTGCGAGGCCTGGAAATAGGGGGCAAGTTCAGCGTCAAAATGCGCCAGAGCATTCTTGATCGGTAGCGGCACGCCGCCGCCGAGGGCACAGAGTGAGGTCTGCTCCATCGTGTCGAGCAGGTCGCCCATGAGTTCGCGATCAATCTTGAAGCTCGTGTCAGTGCGCGCCTTCGCAACAAGTTCTTTGCCTCGCGTGCTGCCGAGTCGGCAGGGGAAGCACTTGCCGCAGCTTTCATCCGCCGTGAACTGGAACATGTGCTGGATGTATTCGATCATTGGCATCGTGTCCGGGATGCTAACGACACCCGCATGGCCAAGAAGGAAGCCTTCCTTCTTGAAGCTCTCGAAGTCGATGGTGAGGCGATCCACATGCGACATCGGCACGATACCGCCGAGCGGGCCGCCGATTTGAATCGCTTTGATCTTGGTCTTGAAGCCACCGGCCAGATTGATCACATCCAGCAAAGGAGTGCCCATGGCGACTTCATAGATGCCGGGCTTGGCGAAGTGCGAGTCCAGCGAGACCAATTTCGGCCCAGTGCTCTGCGCGGTGCCGATGGTCGCATAGCCTTTACCACCCCGAGTGAGGATGGCGTGAAGGTTGGCGAAGGTCTCGACATTGTTGACGATGGTTGGGCGTCGGAAGAGCCCCTCGACCGTGGGGAAAGGCGGACGTGTGCGGACCTCAGGGCGCTGGCCCTCGATACTGCTGAGCAGCGCTGTCTCCTCGCCACAGATGTAGGCACCCGCACCTTTGATCGTCTTGAAGCGGAAGTTAAAGCCGCTGCCAGCGATGTTGTCGCCGAGCAAACCTGACGCTTGCAGATCAGCGATAGCGGCGTCCACGGTGCGCACCGAATCCGGATACTCAGCCCGGATGTAAAGGATGCCCGTCTCGGCCCCGGCATACCAGCCTGCGACCATCATGCCTAGCAGCACCGAGTGCGGCTGCTTCTCCATCAGATACTTGTCGATGTAGGCACCGGGATCGCCTTCGTCCGCGTTGCAGACGACGTACTTCACCGGCCCGGGCGAAGCCTTCGCACCTGCCCACTTGAAGTGCATCGGGAAGCCAGCGCCGCCACGGCCGCGCAAACCGCTGTCTTTCAATTCCGCACCCAGAGCCTCGCGGTCACCCGTTGCGATCAGAGCTTTGAAAGGCGCGTAGTAGTCTTCGATGCCTTTGAACTCTGCCGTCAGGATCGGCTCCGGCAGTGCCGAGGCGACCACGTAGTTGTCGGAGTCATCGCCTTGGCCATCGTTGAAAAGCGTCGTCAGCGCGGCTTCGGACTGACCGCTGTAGTTCTTGCCTCGGTACTGAAATGCGCCGCCTTCATGGCAGCGACCCAGGCAGCAGATGTGTCCGATCTCCTCTGCCTTGAAGCTCGACTCCATCGCGTGATGAAGCTTCTCCTGCGTGCCTGCGCAGAGACAGGCCGAGCCATTGCAAACGAAGACCTTCTTGCCCGCGTTCTCCTTCTTGGTGAAGTCGTAGAAGGACACTGCCCCGAGAGTCACCGCATCGCCAAACAAAGTCTCCTCGCCCAGTCCATGAACAAAGGTCGCGGTTTCCGCCGTGCCGGCCTTGTCGGCGGCATCGACCATGCGTTCGAAGACATTTTTTTCGACGCCTTTGCGAAAGGAGAGATGACTGAGGTTCTTGGACATGCAGAGAGCTTTACGGACGAGTGACGAGAGTTGTTCACAATATGGCAACGAAAGCCCCCGTCTAGCCAGCAAAAGCTTGCGTTGGGCTTGGAAAATTCTGGCGTTGGCCTTGCCTATTTCCGCAGGATCACCACGTCCTTCATGGCTGCCATCAGCCTCAGGTTCTCAGTGCCGGGCTGGTGCACGTGCTCTGGGTTCATCTGGCAGAGCTTCAGCGACGTCTCGCCGCAGCGCACGTCATACCAGACGGAGGCCCCCAGATAGCTGGTTTCGGTGACGCTGACCGTGAAGCGATTTGGTGTATCGGCGACTTCGGCGAAGGTCAGCGCCTCGGGGCGAACGCTGAGCATGACCGGCTGGCCGCGCACGGGGGTGAAGCTGTCGTTAAAGGTGCGACCTCGTAGCAACCCGATGCTGGTCTCAATGTCGAACAAGCCTGCCCGACTCGTGTCGCCTCGAATTGTGCCTTCGACAAAGTTGGTCTCGCCCATGAACTCGGCCACCATGGGGCTGACCGGATTGCGATAGACCTCCATCGGGCTTCCCACCTGCGCTAGCTTGCCGCCTTCCATTACGGCTAGACGGTCACCCATGGACAAGGCTTCCTCGCGATCGTGGGTGACGTAGATGCCAGTGAGGCCAAACTCCTTGCAGATGCGCCGAATCTCGGACCGCATTTCCAGGCGCAGCTTGGCATCCAGGTTTGAGAGCGGTTCATCCAGGAGAAAGACTTTCGGCCGAATGACCAGCGCCCGCGCCAAGGCCACGCGCTGCTGCTGACCACCCGAGAGCTGCTGAATCCGACGATCTCCCAGGCCGCCGAGAGCTACCAACTCCAACGCCTCGTGCACGCGCATGTCGATCTCTGCCTTCGGGCGCTTTCTCTCCTCCAAGCCAAAGGCCACATTCTGGGCCACACTCATATGCGGCCACAGTGCGTAGCTTTGAAACATCATGCCGGTGTCGCGGCGGTGCGGCGGGATGCGCGTGACCTCCTGGTCGTCGAAAAAAATGTGACCAGCATCAGGTTCGTAGAAGCCCGCGATATGGCGCAGGAGGGTCGTCTTGCCACAGCCGCTCGGGCCAAGGAGGAAGAACAGTTCGCCTGCCTGGATTTGCAGATCAATGCCGCGCAACACCGCCGTTCCGCCGAAGCGTTTGGTGAGGCTTTGTATCGTGATCGTGACCATGGCGGAAAAAGAGGGGCGAGCCCTTTTAACGTGCGGAGCGGCGCAGTGCAACCGAGCGATCTGCCCACATGATGCATGAGGGGTAATCACGGGCTGGCTGCCCCCGCCATCGACCGTTATGTCCGATCCACCTGCGGCGCGCGCACCACTCGGTTTTACTTCATCAAGTAAGCGATCAGGTGGCGCACGTTCTCTTCGCCCAACGCTTCCAGCAAGCCTTCAGGCATCAAGGATGCGGACAACTGCTGCTGCTCGGCAATCTGGGAGCGTTCGATGGTTAGGCGCTCCGTGGGCGTATGCAGGGTGAGGGTGCGGTTGTTCTGCTCTGGCAGCACACCAGTCAGCGTGCGGCCATCTTTCAGCTTCAGCACGCTCACGCGATAGTCGGCAGGGACCATCGCATTCGGATCGACGATGTTACCAAGCAGGTAGTCCAGGTTGTGGCGGTCACTGCCGGTCAGGTCGGGACCCAGGGCGGCTCCTTCCCCATAGAGCTTGTGGCAGGCGGCGCAGACAGCGCTGAACAGCAT
>CAXNNN010000453.1:0-3626 GCA_964203095.1 Verrucomicrobiaceae bacterium
AATGATGCGGTTCTTGCCGAAGCGGCGGGCGAGCAGGATCTGGCCGAGCGCGTTATTGATCTTGTGCGCGCCAGTATGCAGCAGGTCCTCGCGCTTCAGGTAGATTTTGGCACCGCCCAGCTTCTGGGTCAGGCGCTCTGCGAAATACAGCGGCGTGGGGCGGCCGACGTAGTCGTGCAGTAGGTCATCCAGCTCCCTTTGGAACTCAGGATCGTTGCGTGCCTTATGGTATTCAGCCGTCAGGTCGGTCAAGGCGGCCATCAGGGTTTCAGGCACGAACATGCCGCCGTAAGGGCCGAAATGGCCGTGGGCATCGGGCGAGGAAAGGGCTTGGGCAAGGCTGCTCATGGGGCGGTCAGTGTAGCGCAGAATGTGGGGCTGCAAACCAAGTTACGCCTCTAGCCGTAACTCGGCAGCACGCAGCACCGCTTCCAGCGCTTTTCGATACGGGGCGGGCATGGGCAGGGTAGGCAACTCGTCCAGCGGGATGAACCGATGAGCGGGGCCTGGAGAGAAGCGGTTCGGTGCCACATGAACCCAGAGCGTGACCTTGTAGCGGGTGATCCCATATGTCGCCTTGTGCAGCACCCCAGAGAGCGAGTCCCCCTCCGTCAGGCCAGGCAGTTTCCACAGACCCGTGCGACGGTTGCCGGTTTCTTGCTCTAGCAGGATTCCCTCCTTTGTCTGGAGGAAATACACGCGCTCGGTCACCTCGGTGATGACGGCGCGCTTCGCTTTCACTGGCAATGATGTGGGATCGGTGGCCCGACAAAAGGAGCGCACGGGGCAATGGTCGCAATCGGCATCCGTGGGGCGGCACAGGGTCTGGCCGAGTTCCATCAGCGCCGAGTTGAAATCGCCCGGCTTGGTCGCGGCCTGCACCAGGGTGGTGGCACGCTGCCAGAGCCGCTTGGTGCCCTCGGTGCTGTCGATGGGCGTGGCATCGTCGAACACACGCATCAGCACACGGGCGACATTGCCATCGACAATCGGCTCAGGCAGCCCGAAGGCGAAGCTCGCCACGGCACCCGCCGTGTAGGGGCCAATGCCCGGCAGCGCCAGGATCGCTGCGGGATCGCGCGGCATCTGGCCTGCATGCTCGGCCACGACGACCTGCGCGAGCTTCTGCAAATTCCGCGCTCGGCGATAGTAGCCCAGGCCTTCCCAGGTGCGCAGCACATCTTCCTCCGAGGCCAGCGCGAGCGTTTGAAAATCAGGGAAACGCGCCAGCCAGCGAGCATAGAAGCCGCGCTCCAGCACGGTCGCGATCTGCGTTTGTTGCAGCATCACCTCTGCCACCAGAATCGCATACGGATCACGCGTCTGTCGCCACGGGTAGTCCTTACGATGCTGCGCAAACCATTGCTCCAACGCCTGAGCGAAGGCTTCGGGGGGATGCGCGGGAGAAGGCATGAACAGGCAGAGAGCTAAGAGCTAAGGGCCAAGGGTCAATCAGCATTTAAGGAGTCCCACGGCAGAAGACGTTTGACCCTGCGCCCTCCGCCCTTAGCTCTACGCCCCAATGCCCGCGCTCACCAGCTACACCAAGCCCCTCACACCCGACCAAGCCAAGAAACTGCGCGGCATTTTGGACGGCTCGGGGTTTCGTTTCGAGGCCAAGCCCTACTGCCTCTATGCAGGCACCAAAACCGGCTGCAACGTGCTGGTGTATGAGAAGGGGCCGAAGGTGCTGGTGCAGGGGAAGGGCACCGAAGACTTCGTGATCAACACGCTAGAGCCGCTGGTGCTGCAAAAGGCCGAGCTGGGCTATGAAGAGGTGCATCAGCCCGCGATGTTTCAGCCGCACATCGGCGTGGATGAGAGCGGCAAGGGCGACTTCTTTGGCCCGCTCGTCATCGCGGGTGCGTATGTCGATTCACGCATCGCTCGCCAGCTCATGGATGCGGGTGTGATGGACAGCAAACGCATCGGCACGGACAGCAAAATCTTCTCCCTGGCCCGGGTCATCAAGGAGATGCCAGGCTTGTCCTGGGACGTCATTTCGATCGGACCCGAAAAATACAACGAGCTCTACAAGAAGTTCGGCAACCTCAATCGCCTGCTAGCCTGGGGCCATGCGACCGTGATCGAGAACCTGCTCACGAAGCGCCCGGATTGCCCGCAGGCACTGAGCGATCAGTTTGCGAATCCATCCGTGCTCAAGCGCGCCTTGGGCGAAAAAGGCAAGACCATCGAACTGCTGCAACGCACCAAGGCCGAGAGCGATCCCGCCGTTGCCGCAGCCTCCATCCTGGCCCGCGAGCGCTTCGTGAGCTGGATGGATCAAGCCAGCGAGCGCGGCGGCATCAAGCTGCCGAAAGGTGCCTCCGCTATGGTCAAATCTGCGGCGCGCGAATTGATCGCCAAGCATGGTGCCGAAGCTCTGCCCAAGGTGGCGAAGATGCACTTCAAGACCTCGGCGGAAGTGCTGGGGCTGGACTTGGGGTTGAAAGACTGAGTCAGAGGCTTTGCATAGCGGGCAAGAGTGCCCGCGCTCCTTTTGCCACCCCCTGGTGGTCCGCATGGGCCCCATGCGGCTTTCCCTGAACTGCGCTGAACCGCACCGGGCCGGGCCGGTGCGGACCACACCTCACCTCCTCAGCGCCAGGATCAGCTCATCCAGCTTGTTCACCACCTGCTGAAGGTCCGCGCCACTGGGCGGATCATTCACCCCCAGGCCCAGCGTGCCCACACTGTTGCTGTTCGCACTGCTCTGCGCAGCGATCATATTCTGCGCATCCAGCAGCGTCACCTCGCCCGGCAGTCCCTGCGGAATGTTGAAGGTGAAGTGCAGCGTCCCCTGCGACACATACACCTGAACCGAGGCCGGATTGCCCGGCGGGTCCGTCACCACGGCATCGACCACCGCATTGGCGATCACCGGTATGTTGTCCAAGAGGTCCTTCAGCCCGTTGAACTGCGCGCGCATCGGCACGGACTCGATAAGGGCATTCGTCGCGGGGTAAGTGGGATCGTAGGGCATAAGGGGAAGGGCCGAGGGCGAAACCAGCAACCATGAGAGGGGTCTGATTGTCTCAGGGTGCCCCCTCCCATGGCCTTTCGGGTTTCCCTGCTTCACGGAGAAATCTTGACCGCCTCGTCGCTCCACGGGCCCTCGCCCTTCGGACCTAGGGCGCGCACACGGAAGGCATAGGTCGTCCCGCTCGTCAGACCCGCCACCGTGTATTTGCTCTGCGAGACCGTCTTCACCACGGCCCAGTCGCCGGTGGCATTGTGCACCTTGCTCTCAATGACATAGCTGTTCGCCCCATAGACAGGGTCCCAGGACAGGTCGATCTCGCCCGCGTCATCGCCAATACTCGCCCGCAGGTCCCCGGGAGCGGGCAGATCGCCAACCGTCGTTGGTGCGGGACGCAGCGGCAGACCCGTGCTCGCCAGCGCCGCGTCATCGGTAGGCTGCGCCGCCTCGCAGTTGGCCGCACGGCTGTTCAGCACGATGTCGAAGGCCGCCTCCGACGCATTCCGCGCGTTGCGCGCCTGTTTCAGCGCCGTCTCCTTCGCCGTCACATCCGCCTCCTTGGCCGCTAGGTCATCCAGCGCCGCTTGAAAGGCAGCATCCGTCGGCAGTCGGGTCGCCACCGGAAAGGCAGCATTGCCCGTCATCG
>CAXNNN010000454.1:0-3611 GCA_964203095.1 Verrucomicrobiaceae bacterium
ACCACTCTTTCGCCTCTCTAAGGAAGCGTTGATACTGGTAAACAGCTTTTGCATCCGCAGACTCTGGAACGGAAATTCGTTGAGCTTTGCTTATCGCCTCAAGTATTTCTTCCGCTTCCCCCGCAGCAGTCGAGCACTTACCACCTGCAACAAAACCGTCATTTAAGACCGCATTACATTTATCAAAGTATCCCTGGGTTGGGTCTGAAAACCAAAGGCAATATACCGAGACACATGCAATGCTGATAATCACCGCCTTTGTTTTCATAAAAATAAGTAAAACATTAACATTCGGTTGGCAGGCTAAGCTTAGTTTTCGCGAAGAGCCAGTCAATAATTTTTTACGCCCCATTGGGGAAAGGGTGGAAATTGATCATGTGAACCATATTGCACAGTTCTAGTGGCTCAAACTGCCTTGGAGAGAGTCGCTGCGTGCAGTTTCGTCTTTTTCCGATCCTTGGACGAGGTTCTCATCAAGGTCGTCGGCCCACGGTGCTGCTTGCCCTTCACGCGCATCGGCTGGAGCAGCAGCGCGAGCACGGGCAGGACCACAAGAAGCTGTGCAGCGGAGACCTGCTGGGGATGGATGACGCGCCGACGTAGCTAGGCTCAAGCGACTGGCTGCGCCGCTGCCTTGATCTCCTCTAGCTCGGTCCAGCGTGTGAACTGGCCTTCCAGCTCTTTGCGCTTGGCTTCGGATTTGTCGATGTAGGCTTGAGTGTCGGCTCCGAGCTTCATGAAAAAGTCGGCATTGGCGAGGTTTGCTTCCATCTCGGCTAGTTCGGTCTCCAGGGTGGCGATGCGGGCTTCGACCTCGGCGAGTTCGCGTTGCTCCTTGGCGGAGAACTTGCGCGGCTTCTCGGCGGCGGCCTTGGGCTTCTTCAGCGGGGCGTTGAGCACGGCCATTTCGGCATTCGCCATGGCGGCGCGTTTCTCTTGGTAGTAGCTGAAATTGCCCGCGCACTGGTGAATGCGGCCGTGGCCTTCAAAGGCGATGATGCGGTCGCAGACGCGGTCGAGGAAGTAGCGGTCATGGCTGACGACGAGCACGCAGCCGTTGTAGGCCAGGATGGCTTCCTCCAGCACGCGCATGGTTTGCAAGTCCAGGTCGTTGGTCGGTTCGTCCAGGATCAGGAAGTTGCCGCCCCGGCGCAGAATCTTCGCCAGCAGCACGCGGCTCTGCTCGCCGCCGCTGAGTTCCTTCACGCGCATGGTCACGCGTTCGTCGGTGAAGAGGAAGCGACGCAGGTAGGTGCGCACATGCAGGTTTTCACCGCCGAAGCTGACGAAGTCGGAGTTGCCCGCGACTTCTTCCATCACGGACTTCTCGGGGTCGAGCAGCAGGCGTTGTTGATCGACGTAGTTGAAGATGGTGCGCTTGCCGATGGTGACGCTGCCTTCATCCGGGGCGCGCTCGCCCATCAACATGCGCAGCAGCGTGGTCTTGCCCAAGCCGTTGCGCCCGATGATGCCGACGCAGTCACCAGCTTCGAAACTGAGGTCGAGGTGACTGAAGAGCCAGCGGTCGTCGATTCGTGCGGCCACGTCTTTGGCATCGATGATCGTGTTCGCCAGCGGTGGGGCAGGGGGGATGATCAAGTCCATCACCAGCTCGGCCTCGGGGGCGTCTTGTGCAGACACGCGGTCGAACTCATCCAAGCGCGTGCGGGCCTTGCTGCGCTGGGCGCGCACCCCGGCGCGAACGAACTCTAGCTCATGCCGCAGGTAGGTTTGCCGACGGCGCTCGGCCCCGGCTTCAAAGGTGTCGCGCAGGGCCTTGCTCTCCAGATAAGCAGTGTAGTTGCCGTCGTGGCTGAAGATGCGTGCGTCGTCGATCTCGATGATGCGCGTGGCGATGCGATCCAGGAAGTAACGATCATGCGTGACGAAGAGCACCGCGCCCTTGAAGTCGTCGCGCAGGTAATGCTCTAGCCACACGATGGAGTCGGCATCCAGATGGTTCGTCGGCTCATCGAGCAGCAGCAAATCCGGCTGCGCGACCAAGGCGCGTGCGAGGGCCACGCGGCGCTTCTCTCCCCCGGATAGGCCTTTGATCGGGCGATCCCCAGCGGGCACGCCCAGCTCGTTCATCGCGGTGGCGATGTTGTTCTCGATGTTCCACCCGTCGTGCAGGTCGATCTGGTGCAGCAGCTCCGCCTCCTGGTCGCCCTTCACGTCGCCTGACTCATAGCGCGCGATCATGTCGAACACGACACTGGCTCCACTGCGCACATTGTCGATGACGGTGGCTTCTTCATCCAAGGTGAACTCCTGGGCCAGGTAGCTGACGATCAAGCCGTTGCGGCGCGAGACGGTGCCGCTGTCCGGCTTTTCGGTGCCGATGATGATGCGCATGAGACTGCTCTTGCCCGCGCCGTTGCGCCCGACGAGACCGAGCTTCTCGCCTTCATGCACGGCCATGGTGGCGTTGTTGAAGACACGTTGCAGGCTGAACTGGAGGTTCAGATCCTTAGCAGAGATAACAGCGGGGGTAGTTTGGGCCATGCGGGGCGCTCCCTGTAGGCGCGGATGGGCGTGGGGGCAAATGGCGTCATCGTGTCTCCAGACCCATTACTCCAGCCTAGCCTTCTCCAGCACCAGATTGCCCGACAGCGTGCGTGCCCTATCCTTGGCACCGCCGATCAACTGCGGCAGTTGGAAGCTGCCGAACCCACCGTCCAACCGTGGCACCAGCACCCCTGCGAAGTTGGCTTTGCGTGTCACGATTCGCAGTGGGCTGAGCGGATTGGGATCCTTCAGGGTGAAGGTGCCAGTGAACAGCCCGGTGGCGGCATCCAGCTTCAAGGTCAGGCCGGTGGGATTGTTGGGAGCGAGCGGTAGCACGACCTGGTTCGCGGTGGTCAGCGTGAAGACAAGGTTCGGATTCATCTCTGCATGGCGCAGCCCGGCTTGCTCGAAGGTGACCAGGGCATTCTCACCCTGGGGGTCCAGCGCCAGGACGATAGAGCCCGCCAACGGCGCGAAGTAGCGGAAGCCCTGCATCTGCAAATCATGCCGCGGAATGCCAGCGGCGTAGTTCACTTGTTGGGGGTTCATGCTCGGCTTTTTCAGCCAGGAAAAGGTGCCGCCGATCTGGTTGTAATCGTTGTCGAAGAATTCGGTGGTGCGCTGGATCAACAGGGTGCCCTGGAAGGATCCGAGGCCATTGTAAAGCAGGAGATGCAAGGGAGCCTGACCAAAAAAGCCGGACTCCGTGCTGGCGGTCAAAACCGCGCCGTCTGCCAGACGACCGGCCAAGTTCACGGTGCCATTGTCGCTGACCCGCGCCGTGCTGAAGGCCGTGCCTTGCGGGTAGGTGTCGGCGGTGGGCTGGGCTTCGACCGGGAGCAGCAGCCCTGTGTAGTAGCCGCTCAGGTGCTCGATCTGCTCGGCACGCTGCGCCACGAAGGGCGTGGGGGTGAAGTGAGCGTGGTCGTGGGTGATGGTGCCTGCGAAACGGTTGGTAAAGGTGTCGAGCGAGAGACGGAGGTCATACAGCCAGCGCTCGTCCGGCGAGCGCAGAGTCACTGAGCCCTGGTAGCTGTTGTCCAACTGGCAAACGAAGCGGGTGATGATACTGCCAAAGGTGACACGGCCGGTGCACACGCCGT
>CAXNNN010000455.1:0-3590 GCA_964203095.1 Verrucomicrobiaceae bacterium
CACCACCCTTGCCCCCACCAAGCTGAAGAAAGCCGAGCTGAACTACACTGCCGACACCGGCCCGCGCTCCAAGCGAAAGTGGACTACCATCCCAGCCATCATCTCGCCACCGCTGCTGACCTCCGGCGGAGTGATCATGCAGACGAATGATATCACCGCGCCCAAGCCACCTGCGGAAGCCAACACCTGGTATATCTCCATCACCGACGAGCGCGATGCGATGGTGAGCACAGCAGTGCAGTTCGCGCCCTGATCACTTCTTCTCCAGCGACATCAGCTCGATTTTGCGGAACCACACGGGCTGGCCTTCGGCTTGCAGGGCGATGTGGCCATAGCTGAGCATCACATTGCCACCGGCTTCGATCTGATCCGTGGCCGGGGCGTTGTTGTTCGTGGGGTCGAGTTGCGGACGCTGGTAGCGCAGCACCTCCACGCCGTTGATGCGGTGGATGATCTCTTCGTTGCCACGCACCTCGACCTCAGCCCTCACCCATTGCTCGGCGGGAAAGGTGGGAGCGCTGGACTTCACGATGTGCTTCGTGATGAGCTGGCCGCCCATCTCCACATGCGTGCCGGGCGTGCAGAGGTTGGCCGTGGAGCGCGCGCCTTTGCCTTCATCGGCCAGGAACTGCATCTCCAGGCTGGCGGGGAAGCCCTGATCAAATCTCATGCTCTGCGGCGGCTGCGCGTGCAGCATCACACCGCTGTTCAAGTTCACATACTTGGGCGCGTCGGGGATCATCGTGCCGGTGAAGCGATACTCCAGGCGCAGGATGTAGTGTGAGTAGGCGAGGTTGGTGAACAGATGGCCGAACTGCTCATCGAACTTGTCGTAGCCATCGTAGCTGACTTTCAGAATGCCATCCTCGACTCGGAAGGTGTTAGCGAAGTTCTCACCCAGCGGACGCTTGGCGATCTTGATCGTCCAGCCAGTCAAGTCCTTGCCATTGAAGAGGGAGACCCACTTGGGTTCATCGGCGGAGACAGAAACCGCCAGCAGGCAGACGAGGGAAGCAAGGAGTCGAGGCGTCATGGACATAGCGTTATCTTGATCAGCCTGGATCGTCTTTCCAAGCAGAACCTGCCGGTGCATCTCGAATAGCCGCGCGTGCAGAACAGGCGGAAGTTGCGCAACGGTGCCGCGTTTACACCGCTCCATGAAACACCTTCTCTTCGCGTTGCTCTGCGCTCTCTGTGGTTTCGCCTTTGCCGCTGACAAGCCGAACATCGTTGTCATCCTCGTCGATGACATGGGCTTCTCCGACCTTGGTTGCTACGGCTCGGAGATTCCCACGCCGAACCTGGATGCACTAGCCGCTGGCGGTGTTCGCTTCACGCAGTTCTACAACACAGGCCGCTGTTGCCCCACACGAGCCTCCTTGCTCACGGGGTTGTATCCACACCAAGCAGGCGTGGGGCACATGACAGGCGACAAGGGTCTGCCGGGATATCGCGGGTGCCTCAGTGACTCCAGCGTGACCATTGCGGAAGTCCTGAAGCCCGCCGGTTACTTCACGGCGATGACCGGCAAATGGCATGTGGGCCAGGAGCATGGCGTGACACCGTGGGGGCGTGGTTTTGATCGCAGTCTAAATGCCGCAGCGGGCGGCTTCTATTTCCCGGAGGCAGAGAAGGCCAAGCTCTTCCTCAATGGCGAGGAGATCGCCAACAACGATGCGCGCCTGCCACAGGGCTGGTATTCGACCGACCTGTGGACGACTTTCGGCTTGAAGTTCATCGACGAGGCCATCACCGAGAAGAAGCCCTTCTACCTGCACCTCTGCCACAATGCGCCGCACTTCCCGCTGCAAGCACCGGCTGAAGAAATCGCGAAGTTCCGAGGCCAATACAAGATCGGCTGGGGAGCCATCCGCGACCGTCGCTATGCGAAGCAGAAGGAACTCGGCATCATCGACGCCGCATGGGCCAAGGCACCCCGCCCGTCTGCGGTGCAACCTTGGGCCGAGGTGCCGAAGGAAGAGCAGGAGCGCTTCGATCACCTCATGGCCGTGTATGCCGCCGTGGTGCATCGCATGGACGAGGCCATCGGCGATCTGGTGGCCGGGCTGAAGCAGCGCGGGGTCTTCGATAACACGCTGATCCTGTTCATGAGCGACAATGGAGGCAACGCCGAGGCCGGCCCGAAAGGCCGCACCGATGGTGATCCCACCCAGGCGGCCTCGAACTGGTTCAGCGGCGAAAGCTGGGCTTTTTCACAGAACACGCCCTTCCGCCTGTTCAAACACTACAATCACGAGGGCGGCATCAGCACCCCGCTCATCGCGCATTGGCCAGCAGGAATGAAGGCTGCTGGGAAGCTCGTCCACACCCCTGGCCATCTCATCGACATCATGGCCACCTGCGCCGATGTCGGCGGTGCGAGTTATCCGAAGGAGCACAACCGCCACCCCATCACGCCAATGGCAGGCGTTTCGCTCAAACCACTCCTTGTCTCCCCATCTGATAGTCTCCCTGTTTCATTGTCTTCCCGGTCTCTGCATTGGGAGCATGAAGGCAATGCAGCCGTTCGCCACGGCGACCTCAAACTCGTCCGCAAAGGCCGCACCGGCCCGTGGGAACTCTACGATCTGAAAGCCGACCGCACCGAGCTAAACGACCTCGCCAAAACGCAGCCCGAGAAAGCCCGAGAACTTGCCACCAACTGGGAAGCCTGGGCCGAGCGAGCCCAGGTGAAGCCATATCCGAGCAACGACGGCAGGCCGAAGAAGAAGGGGAAGGGCAAGAAGGAGGCGGCCGAGTAGGAACTCAATAACGTGTATAACTGCTATTCACGAATCTTGATTGGCAAGAGCATCGTGTTTAACGATCACACGGACACCTCCCCCTCTTGCCGGTCAGGAGTGCACGGCCAGCCATTCCACGACCTGGGCCATGGCTCGTGCCCGATGACTCAGTTGATTTTTTACCTCAGTGGGCAGACGCCCGAAAGTGTCGTCATAGCCTGTCGGCACGAACAAAGGGTCATACCCAAAGCCCCCCTCGCCCTGCTCCTCGATCTGCAACCGCCCCTCCACGGTCCCGCTGAAAACCGCCAGCGTCTGCCCCGCCTTGGCCAGCGCCATGCGACAGCGAAAGCGCGCAGGCGAGTTCTCCAGCCCACGCTCGCGCAGCTCCCGCTTCACTCGCTCCCGATTGTCCTTGTCCGTCGCCTGCGGCCCCGCATAGCGGGCCGAATGAACGCCCGGTGCCAAGCCCAAGGCGTCCACCTCCAATCCCGAATCATCCGACAGCACCAGCAGGTCCGGAATGACCTCACTCGCCGTCTCAGCCTTGATCCGAGCGTTCGCCTCAAATGTATCGCCATCTTCTTCTGGAGACACCAGAGCCGGATAAGCCCGCAGATCCAACACCTTCCAATCTGCCCCCAGCATAGCAGCGATCTCCGCCGTCTTGTGGGCATTGGAAGTGGCAACGAGGAGTAAGCGCGAAGTCATAGCTATCGACGTAGCACATCCGCGCAAAGCATCAATTCGCGGTTGCTGCCCCGCATTGGGAGTCTATGGTAACTCTCTCAAAGCAGGCCGGGTTAGCTCAGTGGTAGAGCAGTTGATTTGTAATCATCAGGTCGT
>CAXNNN010000456.1:0-3571 GCA_964203095.1 Verrucomicrobiaceae bacterium
CTCCACGCCCATGGCTTCGCGGCCAGCGGTCAGCACTTCGTCGATGGTGCGGTCGCCAACGATCTCGCGCACCACGCTTTCACTGATGTCACGCAGGGTATCCTCTGGGGCGTTGAAGTTGAAGAGGTAGTCCTTCGCGTCCTCGATGCCATACTGCACCACCCACTCCACATTCGCGGCATTCAGGTCGCCTGTGACCATGGATCGCTCGTCCTCGGCTTCGTCGGAGAATTGGTAGCGATTGGTGGCCCCGCCCGTGCTGAAGCCGAACTCCAGTTTCAACTGGCGGCGCACCGGGACGACCTCAGCGCTGTCCACACCGAAGGGCATCTTGAAGTGCAAGCCTGGCTCTGTTGTGGTGTGATACGCGCCGAAGCGCTGCACTACAGCTACGGAATCGACCGGCACCGTGTAGAAACCGGAGAATAAGCCGATGGCGACGATGAGGGCGAGGACGCCCAGGAGGATCTTGCGCAGCTCGAAATCAATTCGAACCGGGCGGAACTGGGGAAGGGAAGGTGGCTGGTCTGGCATAAGCTGACGGGTTGGAATGGAAGCAGCGACAAAATCGATCGTACACTGTCACTCCCCCATACGCCCACAAGATGAATCGAGGACGGTAATTGTTTTGATTCCAGCCAAAGGTTACGCCCTGATCCCACGCCCGGCAGCTGCCAGCCATCGCGGTAGGCGCGCTTGATCAAGGCATCGGCGGCAGGCAGGCCTTTGACCTTCATGGCGGTAGTATCCCATTCCCGGGTCTATGCCGCTATCGAGCCAAGTGAGCTTCAAGGTATCGCCCGCGGTGTGGTCGGTTCCGGTGGGTTGCATTTCGACGCGGCGTTTGTCTGCCCAGAGCGGACCGCTGCTGCCAGGCTTGGTTTGTTGAACACGGGGAGGCGAGGCGAGCAATTCGCGCTAGTCGCGGTGTTGGCTGGCATCAGGGAAGCCAATTCCGCTAGCGCGGGGCGAGCCTTTCCCAGTAGCAACATCTTTGAGATGCGCGGCATCGACATCGCAGAGGGCCACGATCTCCACCTTCGGGTGGCTGGCCAGCCTGCGCATGGTGCTGCCGCCCATGCGGGAGACGCCGATGCTGGCGACCTGGAGCAGGAAATTTGGCGACTGGCTCCGAGTGATGGCGGGGAAGCCCAGAACGGAGGCTGTGGAAGCCGTTTGGGCGAGGAAATGACGGCGATTCATGGCTGCCGGCGTGAAGGTTGAGGATTGGGGTAAGCTTGCCAGACATGGATTTCGCTTTTCTTTTCCTTGTCACTGCCGCTGCTGTCGCCTATTTCATAGTGCTTGGGACGTTCCCAAGCTCTCGTTTAGACTTTCCCCAACCACTCTCTGACAACGGATTATGAGATTCGCCCGACTCTCCGCCCTTCTTATTGGTCTGCCCACGCTGGTCCTCGCCCAGGAGGCTCCCCCTGAGAATGTGACCGACAGCCTGCTGAGCGCCGTGTCGTCCAACATCAACATCGAAGGCCTGGAAACCGGCTTCGACCCTGAAACCGGTATCGCCACTGCCAAAGGGGATGTGAACATAAAATATGGTGACACGGAAATCCTGGCTGGCCGCGCAGATTACAATTCCAATACTGGCGATGTCATCGCCAAGGAAGACGTGACCATCGTGAAGGCGGGCGTCACCTATAAAGGCGAAAACATCACCTACAACCTGAAGACCAACAAGATCCATGGGGATGCGGTTCGCAGCGCCATGACTCAGGGTGATGGCACGCTTTTTTACACGATGGATGATTTGGAGACGGAGACCAAGTATGTGGACCGCATCGACGGCAAAGACGCCTACTTCACCACGCATGATCTGGCGGACCCGAACTACCGCATCCGCGCGAAGAAGCTCACCATCTATCCCAACGATCGCGTGGTCATGAAGAACGTGACCGTCCTGGTCGGCGACACGCCGGTCTTCTGGCTGCCATACCTTTCCCAACCGTTGGACGATGAGTTGGGCTACAAATTCACGCCGGGCTACAGCTCAAATTGGGGAGGTTATTTGCTCAATCAATATGGCGTCATCCACGGCGATCACACGCTGGCTCAGTATAAGCTGGACCTGCGCAGCAGCCGCGGTGTCGCGGGTGGTGTGGACTTCATCTCGCTCAAGCAGAAGGACAACAAAAACTGGGGCCGCCTCAAACTGTATTACGCAGCGGATAGCGATCCGACCCTGAATCACGCTAATCAGGTCCGCCCAATCGATACCGACGACCAGCGCTATCGCATCAACTTCCAGCACCGCATCTACATCACTGGTCCTGCGGAGCGCACTTGGTATTTGGATTTCGATATCAATAAGATCTCCGATGAGTTCTTCTATGAAGACTTCTTCATGAACGAATACCGTGCTGATCGCGAACCGGACAACCACATTTCGCTCGTCCGCTCTGACCCACGCTACACGGCCACTCTGATGGCCAAGTTCGAGCTGAACGATTACTACCAAAATGACAGCCGCCTACCTGAGTTGGCGTTCGACTTCACCCGCCAGCCCATCTTCAACAGTGGCTTCTTCTACCAGGGCAATAGCAGCTTCGGTATCTTGGAAGAGCGCCGTGGAAGCTCTGACAAAGCCAACAAGCAGTTTCTGATCGACCAAGGTCAAGAGTTCCTAAATGCGAACAGCTTGGCTTCGGCGAACGGTCTGACCACCACGACGGGAGAAGTTACCGGGCTAGCTGGTCAGTCGAGCTACCGCCGTGCGCTGGGTCTCGAGCCTGACGCTCTGCTCGGTGTGACGGAAGTAGAGCAAGCACTGGAAATTTTGAAGGGTCAGATTGGTGACTCTGGCTTCACACGCTTCCATAGCTACCACGAGGTGCTGTATCCAAAGACCGTGTTCGGATGGCTAACCTTGGTGCCGCGCCTTGGATTGGGTTACCAACACTACTCAAGCATCGATGGTGGTCCTGATGGTCTGGATAGCGATGGTCGTCCCCTAGTTCATGCGGGTCTGGATGCCTCTTTCAAGTTCTCCAGGACTTGGGATGATTTGAAGAATGAGACTTTGGGCATTGATGGCCTCAAGCACACCGTGCAGCCCTACCTGAACTATTCCTACCTGAACGCAGACCAAATCGATGGACTGCCAGCGATTGACCGTGACGTGCCAACGACCCGTCCGCGTCCTTTAGACGTGCCGCTCTATAGCGGTATCGACAGCTTCAATAACTGGAGTATCGCTCGGGTGGGTGTGCGCAACCTGTTGCAAACCCGTCGTGACTACACCTCCTATTCTGACAGCGATGAGAAGCAGTTCCGCAAGGCGAACGACTCCGCGACCCAGACTTACAACTGGGCCGGTCTGAACACTTATGTCGACGTCTTCATGGACGATCCTGAGTTTGATCGCTCCACTGGCAATCTCTTCAACGAGTTGTTCTTCCGCCCAACACCTTGGCTATCTTTCTTTGCTGACACCCAGCTACCGATGGGCGGAGACGAGGCCAACTTCACCGAAGCAAACTATGGCGTGACGTTTCTGCCAATGGCGACTCTCAGTGTTACCCTTGGTCAGCAGTTCATCACAGATCATCCTTTC
>CAXNNN010000457.1:0-3554 GCA_964203095.1 Verrucomicrobiaceae bacterium
ATGGCATGGTGCATCCCATCCTGCCCTATGCCATTCGCGGTGTGCTCTGGTATCAGGGCGAGTCAAACACGGGCAACGCCAGCCTTTACCGCACCTCGTTTCCTTTGCTGATCAAAGACTGGCGGCAGCACTGGCAGCAGGGCGATTTCCCCTTCTACTTCTGCCAGCTCGCCAACTACCGCGCGAAGACGAACCAGCCCGGCGAAAGCGTGTGGGCGGAGCTGCGCGAGGCGCAGGCGAGGACGCTCTCCGTGCCCAACACCGGCATGGTCGTGCTCATCGACACCGGCGAATCCGAGGACATCCATCCGCAAAGCAAGCAAGTCGCCGGTGAACGTCTCGCCCGGATCGCACTCGCGAAAACCTATAGCCGCGAAGTCGTGCATTCGGGTCCGGTTTACACGTCGATGAAGATCGAGGGCAGCGCCATCCGGCTGAGCTTTGATCACCTCGGCGGCGGACTCGCCGCCAAGGAAGTGCCCGCGACCTACGACGTGATGCGCAAGGCCGGCAAAACCGCCCCGCTCGTGCGCAACAGCCCGCACAGCCAGCTCGAAGGCTTCGCCATCTGTGGTGACGACAAGCAATGGGTCTGGGCCGAAGCAAAGATCGAGGGCGACACCGTGCTCGTCTCGTCAAGCCAAGTGCACTCGCCCATCGCCGTGCGCTATGCCTGGGCGGATAATCCAACCTGCAATCTCTACAACGCCGCCGACTTGCCCGCCTCGCCCTTCCGCACCGATGATTTTGCCTTCGCCGCCGCGAGCCCCACACCACCGGCCAAACCTTCTGCCGTCTCCTCTCCACCCGCGCCGCTTTCAGACAAGCCGCTCGCCATCACGCCCACGCCTCGAACAGAAAACCCCGGTTGGATGAAAATCGTCGAACGACAGTCGGCAGCGGCCAAAGCAGGCCAGTGGGATCTCGTCTTGATCGGCGACTCGATCACCGCAGGCTGGCAGAGCGGCGCACCGGCCGAGATTTGGGCAAAACACTTTCCTGCCTACCGCACCCTGAACCTCGGCATCGCAGCGGATAAAACGGAGAACGTGCTCTGGCGGCTCGGATTCCCCGGAACGCTCGACGGCTATCAGCCGAAGCTCTTCATCCTCATGATCGGCACGAACAACACCGGGCATCGTTTCGGCACCGAAACCGCCGACGAAACCGCCCAGGGCGTCCGCACGATCCTAAACAAGCTCGCCGCCAAGGCCCCCGACGCCAAAATCCTCCTCCTCGCGATTTTCCCCCGTGGCGAAGCCATCAAACGCCAGCGCAACGACGAGGTGAACCGTCAGATCAAGAAGCTCGCCGACAACCAAAAGGTCTTCTGGCTCGACCTCAGCCCACACTTCCTCGATTCCGACGGCACACTCTCGACGCCGCTGTTCAAGGACGAGAAACCTTTTCCAATCCACCTCACTGCTGAAGGCTATGAGGCCTGGGCCAAGGCCATGCAGCCTCAAATCGAAGAATTGATGAAGAAATGAACCCCGCGCTCACCGTTGCCTGCACTCTCTTGAAATCAGCTTGGCACGCCGTCGTGCTGCGCACGGCTCTCACCGCCCTGCTGCTTGCGCCGCTCGCACCACTCCACGCCGCAGACGCACCATCCAAGACGGAGAAGCCCAACATCCTCCTCCTCCTCGCCGATGACATGGGCTGGGGCGATTTGCGTTGCCATGGCAATGCGAAACTCGCCACGCCTTCGCTCGACAGGTTGAGAACACAGAGCGTCGAACTCGAGCATTTCCACGTCAGCCCCGTCTGCTCGCCGACGCGTTCGTCGCTGCTCACCGGGCGGCATCATGCGCGGCTGCATGTGATCAACACGTCGGACGGCCTCGAAGTGATGCATGGCAATGAAGTGACGCTGGCCGAGGCGCTGAAGCCCGCAGGCTATGCCACCGGTTGCTTCGGCAAATGGCACAACGGCTCCAATCATCCCTCGACCGCGCGCGGCCAGGGCTTCGATGAGTTCTTCGGCTTCAGCGGCGGCTTTTTCCCGAACTACTTCGATCCACAGCTCGAGCACAATGGCGTCAGCACGCCGACGAAAGGATTCATCACCGATGTGCTCGCCGATGCGGCCATGAGCTTCATCGAACAAAACAAGGCGCGGACGTTCTTTTGCTATGTGCCGTTCAACGCCTGCCATTCGCCCATGCAGGCACCGCAGGACTTATTCGAGAAATATCGCACCCTCGGCTTCGAGCCCAAGGACGCGGCGGTTTACGCGATGATCGAGAACCTCGACCGCAACGTGGGGCGACTAATGAAGAAACTCGATCAACTCGACCTCGCAGCCAACACCATCGTCCTCTTTGCTAGCGACAACGGCCCCAACACTGCCCGCTACAACGGAGGCATGAGAGGTGGCAAGGGCAGCGTCTTCGAGGGCGGACTGCGCGTGCCGTGCTTCATCCGCTGGCCGGACAAATTGAAGGCCGGCAGCCGCGTCACCGAAATCACGCAGCATGTCGATGTCCTGCCCACGCTGCTCGAACTCGCCGCCGTGCCGTTGCCGAAACGCCAGCCCCTCGACGGAGTCAGCCTAGTGTCACTCCTGCAAGGCAAGGCATCCTCACGGCCCCAGCGCACCCTCTTCGACATCACCGGGCGCGGCGGCAAGGACGGTGAAATCATCCGTGAGTATCCCGGCACGGCGAGAACGGAAACGCACCGTTGGGTGCATGATGGCAAGCAAGCCATGCTCTTCGACCTGCGCAATGATCCCGGCGAAAAGACCAATCTCGCAGCACACCAGCCCGCCCTCGCCGCCGAGATGGAAAAAGCCTATCTGGCGTGGTTTCACGAAGTCACCGCAGCCACCGGCGGCAAGGTTAAGCGGTTCACCATCACCTTGACCGAAGGCACCGATTTGCTCATTCCCAATGCCGCCCGCATCGGCGGCGCACAGCTTTTTGGCAAAGGCTGGGACTACGACTGGGCGACCTTCCCCACGCCCGCCGCTGCGATGCTCTGGCATCTGACTGTGCCCTTGGCCGGACGCTACGAACTCAGCGCACTGCACACCGCCAAGAAGATAGGCGGTGAAGTCCGCGTCAGTATCGGCGAGAGCCAAGCCCACCGCACCATCACCACCGTCTATGATCCGCCGGAAATCCCGCGCCGCGATCTCATCCCGCGCTGGGAAGTGCCTGACAAAGTCTTCAAGCCTTTTGGCATCGGCACCCTCACCATCCCCGAAGGATCACATGATCTCCAAGTCACCGCCGGTTCCGGCATCGAAATCCAGGCCGTGCACTTGAAGCGAGTGAAGTGAACGGCCTTCATCATCGTCCTTCTGCTCGAGCCGCTGATGACTCTGGCTGCTGAGGCGCTGGTAGGCGTTCCAACCAGTGATGACCGTAGCTACCCCTGATGACGCATTCGGAACTGCTTCGGCGTTAGGCCGATGCGCTTGCGGAAGTGTTGGGTGAAGGCGCTTTGGTCGCAGAAGGCGTGGGCTTGGGCGATGTCGGTGACTTTGTCGGTGGTTTGGATGAGGGCTTCGGCGGCGGATTCGATGCGGATGCGGAGCATGAGTTCAT
>CAXNNN010000458.1:0-3523 GCA_964203095.1 Verrucomicrobiaceae bacterium
CATCAAGGAGCCAGCGTTGCCCACGCCGAATAGGGCTGGGATAATCAGGCTGATGCCAATGGCACTGACGAAAATCCTCCCCCGGTTCCCACGCATCATCCATCGATCTGCCAGCCAACCTCCGATCAAGGCACCGAAGATCGCCGCAAGCTGCCAGTAAAGTGATGCCGTGACGCCGGCTTTGCCTTGGCCGATGTTGAACTCCTGTTTGAGAATGGCTGGCATCCAGTCACGCACGACCCACGCCGCCATCGCAGGTAAGGTGAAGACCATCAGGAGCAAGATGAAGGATCGGTTTCGCATCAACTCCTTCGCTGCGGGGAGTGCCGAGATTCCAGGTGCCGCCGCCGATGATGCGTCCTTCGGAGCATCCCGCAGCCATAGGATCAGCGGAAACGTGTAGATCACGCCAATGATCCCGCAGACGTTGAATGCCCAGCGCCAGCCGAGGTCGGGCGCGTCCGCCACATGACCTGCGAAGCCGCCAATGATGACACCGCAATAGATGGCCATCTGATGAACGCCAACCGCACGCGAACGCGTCCCGCCCGAGTGATAGTCGGCGATGAGCGCGAGTGCTGCGGGAATGTAAAACGCCTCGCTGATCCCCATCAATGAGCGGGTCCAAAGCAATGCCTCATAGCTCTGCACATGGCCGGTGATCCAAGTAATCAACGACCACGCAAAGAGGCTCCCGCAGATGGTGAGGCGCCTGCTGAAACGATCCGCGATGTATCCACCGATGGGACTGCAAAAAGCATAGACCCATTTGAACTGGCCGAGCATACGTCCCCAGTTCGCATCAGTCCCGATGTCGGTGATGTCACCCATGACGGAAAACTTCATGACGGCGAGCAACTGCCGGTCCATGTAATTGAGCAAGGCGACTGGCAAAAGCAGGGCCACAACCAGCCAAGCGGTTCGTGTGAGGGAATGGGATGCAGAGGTCACGGTCTTAGAAGGTGGTGGTTTTCGGCGGCATTGTGGTTGTCAGCTTTCTGCGTGAGTGGGATGTGATCCACGGCGAACGGAGGGTCTCCTGCTTCATACCTGCACCCATTCAAAGAAGCCCATCTGCTCGAGTTCTGTGCGCAGGGCTCTGGTTTGCTCCGCATCGAGACTCGCACAAGGCAATCGCGCCGGCCCCACATCGACGCCTAGCATCTTCATCACCGCTTTTGCCGCGCCCATGTAACCGCGAGCGGCCAGCTTTTGAATCGTGCGAACCGAACGCATCTGCTCCTCCCGTGCAGCGTCGAGATCGCCACGTTGAAAGGCGGCAATCAAGCAATTGTAGATCGGCGCGGCGAAATTGAAGGAGCTTCCCACCGCTCCAGTGGCCCCGAGTGCGAACGCCCCGAGCAACATTTCATCAAATCCGAACGGGATGTCGAAGGCTCCATCGTGTGAGGCGCGGCAGAGCTGATACTCCATCAGGTTACTGCTGGTGAACTTGATGCCCGCCAGATTCGGGATGCGGTCCGCTGCTTGGGCCAGGAACTCCGAGGGCGACAGAGTAATCCCCGTCATCGTCGGAATCTCATAGTAGTAGAACGGCAACTCCGACGCGGCGGAGGCGATCTCCGCCATGCTATCGACCAGTGTGGCGATATTGCCCGGCTTGAAATACGAAGGTGCAATCGCACTCACGGCCACAGCACCGAGTTCCTGAGCCTGCGCAGCGAGAAGGCGCGAATCAGCGAGGCAATTCGATCCCACATGCACAATGACTTTCAACGGGGAGCCGCGTATCACATCAAACCAACGCACGGACAGCGCCTGCCGCTCTTCTAGCGTCAGTGAACTGCTCTCCCCCGTGGTGCCTCCGATGAAGGCGTGACTCACGCCTGTGTTCTGCAAATGAACCGCCTGTTTTTCGACGATGGCGAGATTGATGGAGCGGTCTGTGTGAAACGGCGTGTGTGTGGCGGCGACGAGGCCAGTGATGCGATGTGTGGTCATATTCTGGACCACTCTAACGCTAAAAGTGCCTGAACCCTGCCAACGAACTACCTGTTCCCTTTGAGCACAGGTTCCTCTGCCAACGTCTCCCCGGCGACACCCGATGGCATGATGAGGTATTCTTTCCCCTTCGTCACCGTGCCCCTTGCCACTTGCTCCACCAGCGCTGCCAGCTTGGACGCATAGACCTTCGTGCTACGGCGGTAACGCGCAGGTTCGGGACAGAGCAGGCTGAGATAGGCTTCATCCTCACGGCAGATGATCGACATCTGCCCAGGCACCGCCACGCCTTGCTGCTGCAAAAACGTCAGCAAAGTCACGCAATGCTCAGGGTGCAGCACATAGATTCCAGTCGGCGCATTTGGGGCATGTAGCAAAGCCCGCACCGCCGCCACTACACCAGCCGTGCTGCGCTGACAGCGCACATCTCTCACAGGCAACTCGCCCGCGCCTTCTTGAAACGCAGCCAGACTATCCTCATCTCCCGCCAGCGGCGCGTCGGCTCGCAAAACGGCCAATCGCCGATGACCACGCGCGAGGAAACGACCTGCGGCATGGCGCGAAACAGCACGCAAATCCGTTTCAACTCGTGGCATCGTAATTCCAGGATGGCGCGACCCTGCCAGGATTGTTTTGGACTCATTCGTCTGAAACCACCGTTGCATCGCAGGAGTGGACTGATGTAAAATCCACACCGCGTCAGGCCACGCGCGCGTCGTGGATTGCAGCATCTGCGCTGGCCGATCCTGAAAAGCACGCGGCTCCACCTGCATGTGAAGCTTCCAACCACCACCCACCATGCGCTCTATCAAATGCTCCATCCAACCAGCTGTCGAAGGAGAAAACTCATGCTTCGGTTTAGCCATCAGCAACACCACCCGCCTGAGTTTACTATCCACAAGCCCCTGCCGTTTCACAATCTCCCTCCGAAGCCCGTTCGTCTTTCGCAGCCAGCCGTCCGCCTCCAAGACCGCCAATGCCGCTCGCAGCGTGTTTCGCCCCACATGCAACTTTGAAGCCAGTTCCATCTCCCCCGGCAATCGCTCCGCAAACTCGCGCTGCACGATCAAAGCGCGCAATGCCTCCGCCGTCTGATCGACCAAAGAAATGCGCTGTGGAATCGGATGCTTCATGCTCTGTGTGCTGCCGTTACTTCTATTAACGGGCATCGGACCGACATCCATTCCTCTCGCGAGGCACCCGCATCACACAAGTCCGCCAAAGCACGGTGCCCATCTTCCGAGTTCGCCTTTGCCAGACAAACGCGTGTCCAGCGCGCGGTATGAAACGGAGCTACGTAAAGGTTTGGTGGAGGGGAGGTGGTTATCGTCGCGGGCTATGCTACCACGGGTCCATGACGTTTTGGAGTAGAAAGGTGACAAGGAAGTTAATAGCGCAGTGAATGCAGACTGCTTTTCCCATCAAGCAGCCGCTTATGTTAGGCTAGTAGTCCAGTGGTTTGCCCATGACCACCCAGATGAAGCCACCTTTGATTTTGCCAATGGATTCCCGGCTTATGCCACGCTCACAAGCCAGAGTGGACGTTGCTCAAACCCATCGC
>CAXNNN010000459.1:0-3521 GCA_964203095.1 Verrucomicrobiaceae bacterium
CCCAGGCACTGAAGAGCTTCTTCATATCGCTCTGCGGATTGATCATCGACGGCGCTTGGCGCATCATCGGGTTCTGCTGCTGTTGTTGACCGAAATGCTCGGCCACCACGCTCTTGGGATCGACAAAGGCGATCAGCTTGTCGCCGCGCAGCACATACTGGTCGAGGGCGAACAGCGTGGTGTCTTCGATGTTCGCGGGGTGAATGACGAGCAGCACCTTGATGTCCGCATCGATCTTGTCGGCGGTCATCGGCACGTCGCGCACCTCGTAGTCCATCTTCAGTTGTTGAACGATGGCCCAAGCCGGCTGTTGGTTCTGCTGCTGCTGCATCATCGGCATCATGCCACCGCTGCCCATGGCGGGGAGCGGGCTCATCACGCCAATGACGGCCTTGTCCTTCTTGGACACCTTCTGGATGGAGCGTGCGATGTCATACTCCAGCTTGGTTTCATCCGCGGGGTTCAGGAAGGCGAGCACTTCCTTCTGGTCGAGGCACTCAATGGCTAGGCCCAGGTAGAACTTGTCGCCGTCGCTGTTGGCAGGCACGCCTTGGATTTCATCCGTCGTGGCCTTGTCTTCCTCGTCGGTGTTCGGATTCGGAGCGAGCTTTTCCACCACCAGTTTGCCACCACCGGCCTTGCGGAATTCATTGAGCAAATCCTCCGTGGAGCGCGAGTAGTTGCGCAGCACCGGCGGCATCACACGGTCATCCGTGCTGGAGTAGAAACGCAGGGTCACTGGCTTGTCGGGATCAAGGCGCTCCAGGATGTTCTTGGTGCCTTGGGACAGCGTGTAGAGCTTGTCCTGCGTCAGGTCCAGGCGGAAGAAATTCCCCAGGCCACTGCCGCCGACGATGAAGTTGATGACCACGATGATGGCGATGACGACGACCGCGCTCAAAGTGCCGACGACGTGCTTGCTGTTCAGATCGATTTTCATGAGATGAAAAGGTTATAGGGGGTGAATCAAGCGCGCTTCGAGCGGATGGCTTGGTCAGTGATGATAAGGCCCACCACGATGACGCTGAGGAAATAGACAAAGTCACGGGCGCTAATGATGCCCTTGGTCATGTCATAGAAGTGATCCATGAAGCTGGTGTAGGCGATGGCCTTGACCAGGAACTCCAGGGACGAGGGCACCGTCTTCAAGAAGGTGTCCACCACCGGCGGATAACCGATCAGCGTCAGCATCAGGCAGAGCGCCACGGAAACGATGAAGCACACGACTTGGTTGCGGGTGAAGGCACTCGCTGCCGAGGTCACTGCCAAGCAAGCCAGCGCGTAGCAATAGCTCGCCACGTAGCCGCTGATGATCGGGCCAGGGTCAGGGCTGCCAAGGTAGAAGACCGTGCCCACGATGGTGAAGGTCAAGGTCAGTGCGACCAGCCACACGACGGCGGCGGCGAGATACTTGCCGACGATCGCATGCCATGGGGCGATGGGCATGGTCAGCAGCAGTTCCAGCGTGCCCAGGCGCTGCTCTTCGGACCAAAGGCGCATCCCCACCGCCGGAGCGATGACAATGTAGATCCAAGGGTGCCAGAAGAAGAATGACTGACTGAGGGAAGCGTTGTTGGTGCGCAGGAAATCACCGAACAGGAACGCGAAGCTCATGGTCGCGAGCAGGAAGATCACCACGATGACGTAAGCGACGGGCGAGTTGAAGTAGGCGAAGAACTCCCGCTTAAAGATGGCGGAAATGCTGGCGAAGTCTTTTTTGGACATGGTGTTAAGAAAGGGAAAAGTGAAACGCAGAAAGGATCAGCCTTCGGTTTTGGTGATGGCGCGGAAGACGCCGTCCAGGGTGGTGACACCAGGGACCAGTTTCTTCAGGCCTTCCGGTGTGTCGTCAGCGACGACCACACCACGATCAATGATGATAGCGCGCGAGCAGGCGGCCTCGACTTCCTCCAGGATGTGCGTGGAGAAGATGATCGCCTTGTTCTGGCCCATGCGCTTGATCAAGCCGCGCACCTCGTGCTTTTGATTCGGGTCCAGACCATCGGTCGGCTCGTCGAGGATCAGCACATCCGGGTCATGGATAATGGACTGCGCGAAGCACGTGCGATGCTTGTAGCCCTTGGACAGCGTGTCCACGCTCTGGTTGCGCACGCTGTCCAGGAAGCAAAGCTCCAGCACGCGGTCAATGGCCTTCGTATTGGCCGGGCCGGTCAGGCCGCGCAGTTCAGCGCAGAAGCCAAGGAAGCTGGCCACTGTCATGTCAGAATACAGCGGCGCATTTTCCGGCAGGTAGCCGATGCTGCGCTTCGCAGTCTCAGGATTGTCCAGCATGGACACGCCACCGATCTTCACATTGCCCGAGGTGGGCCGGAAGTAGCCAGTGACCATGCGCATGGTGGTGGATTTGCCAGCGCCGTTGGGTCCGAGGAACCCGAGCACTTGGCCCTTTTCGACGGAGAAGGAGACGCCATTGACGGCGACCTTGCTGCCGAATTCTTTGCGTAGGTTTTCGACTTGGATCATAGGTTCAGGGGAAAGCGTTGCCTTTTACGACTGCCACGCTCCGATTGGATGAACCGCTGGTGAAAAACTCAGGCGGCTCAACCACGACCGGAAGAGTGGGGGCTGTTCTATGTATGGACGTTGTGTTTTTTCAACCGAAACTTGAGGGCCATCATCATCGTTCTCGCCGCACCCGTTCTTGCCGAAAAATCTAGGTCAGCTTGGGGAAAATCATCGTAGCAGCATTGCAAGGTGCTGTCTAAACTACCTGCCCTCATCTTTACCGCCCGTGCTCAGCACCCAAGACATCGACCCCAACAACCCGAACCCGCGCCGCTTCCTCCTGCTGCGCTGGGCAGTCGGCCTTTGGCACTGGCTGCTGCCGCCCACGCAGGCGCATCAGGACCGCCAGTCCGGCGTCACTCGCTACCTGCGCGCCACCGTCGTTATTGGCCTTGCACTGATCGCCATCGGCCTGGCCGTGTTCTATGCCAAGCCGATCCAGGATGCCTACCAGGTCTGGCAGGCGGATCGCTACCTGCGCGACGCTCAGCGTTACCTGGATGACAAGGACATCGTCAATGCGGTGATCAATGCGCAGAAGGCCCACCAGACCGCCCCTGACCACATCCCCGCCGTGCGGATGAATGCGAAACTGCTGACCTTGGTCCGCCGTCCGCAGGCGCTCTACTTCTGGGACAAGCTGGAGAAAGACACACCTCTTACGGTGGAGGATCAGCTCGGCCGCGTCCGTGCCCTGCTTGGCATCAACCGCCCGCGCGAGGCGCAGCAACTGCTGCAAGCCGTCATCGCCAAAGAGCCGCTGAACCCCGAGGCCATGCAACTCGCCGAGGAGGCCGTGGGCAAGGAGCAGGCCACAGGCATGATGATGGACGTGCTGAAGAACTTCGCCGACAAGAACCCTGATGACCTGGAGAGCCGACTGCGCCTCGCCCGGCTACAACTGAAGTCCACCCAGCAAGGTGAAGCCGCGCAAGGCATGGCCAGCCTGTGGCAAGTCATTCCCGGCGACGATCAGCGCAGCCTGGATGCCATTC
>CAXNNN010000460.1:0-3519 GCA_964203095.1 Verrucomicrobiaceae bacterium
CTCGACTTCACACCGCTGCAAGCCCCCGATCCCACGGGTGACGTGGCCTACCCGCAGGGCAACGGCTTCGGCACCCTGACGGTCACCACCAAAGGCGCGACCTGGAGCGGCAAGCTCGCCGACGGCACCGTCGCGACCTACGCCACCACCCTTGGCAGCGCCGGCCAAGTGCCGCTACACCTGATGCTCTATACCAACACTGGGTCCGTCCACGGCTGGATGCAGGTCGCCGCCGACAACGTGGTGACGCCCACCAACAACGGCCAGCCCCTGCTTGATGGCACAGTGGACTGGGTCAAGATCGCGCAAGCCGCTAGCTCGACGAACCAGAACTACAAGTCCGGCTTCGCGCTGCACAAGCTCACCGTGGCCGGTGGCAAGTATGTCAAGGGCACGCCGCTGCTGGGCATTGCTGACGCTGGCTTGAACACCACCAATGCCAAGCTGGCCTTTAGCGAAGGCGGCCTCACCGGCCCAGCGCCTATCGTCGGAGCCAGCATGGCCAGCGCGCTGAACACCACGACCTTCCGCCTCACCAGCACGAACACCTTGGTCATGCCTGTCGCGGCGTTGAATCCAGCGACACTGACTTTCTCCTCGTTCAACGCCATCACCGGAGCCTTCACCGGTACTTGTGTGCTGAAGAATGACCCGGATCCCACCGACCTCGTGGCCCCAATCACGGAGTTGTCGCGCACGGTCAGCTTCGCCGGTGTGCTGGTCCCACGTGTCGGCATCAACCAAGGCGTTGGCTACTTCCTGCTCTCGAAGCTGCCCGAACTCGGCAGCCCCAACACCACGCTCAGGACCTCGCCCATCCTCTCCGGCCAAATCGTCCTCGGCGCGAAGTGACCCTTCGATCCCTGCTCGACAGCGCGCTTGGCGTCGCTTGAGTGCGCGGCCATGAAAATCCTCGTCACCGGCAAAGGCGGGCGTGAGCACGCACTGCTCACCGCCCTTAGCGAATCCCCTTCTAAGCCTCAGCTCTTCGCTTATCCCGGGAGCGATGCCATCGCGTTGCTGGCCACCCGCGTGGACGTTCCGAACCTGACCGAGTTGATTGCCTTCATGAAGCGCGAGGGCATTGACCTCTGCGTTGCAGGTGAGGAAGCTTGGCTGGTAAAGGACGATGGCTTGGCCAACATGTGCGCGGCAGCGGGCATCCCTTGCTGGGGACCGCCCAAGGAGTCGGCGCAACTGGAAGCCAGCAAGACCTTCGCCAAGCTCTTCCTCAAGCGCCACAGCATCCCCACCGCCGACTTCACCGTGGTGAATAGCAAAGCCGAAGCCCTGGCAGCGATCACGCAGTATCCGATCGTGCTGAAGTTCGATGGCTTGGCCGCAGGCAAGGGCGTGGCGGTCTGCCCCGATGCCGCCGAGGCTGAGGTCTTCCTGGACGAGGTCTTCACCAAGCGCTTGTTCGGCGAGGGCAAGCTCATCGTCGAAACCTGCCTGACTGGGCCTGAGATAAGTATCTTCGTCAGCGTGTGTGACGGGCAGTATCACATCCTGATGCCGGCCCGGGATTACAAGCGCATTCGTGACAACGACCAAGGAGCCAACACCGGCGGCATGGGCGCGGTCGCCTCGCGTGAACTCGCGGACCTAGCCCTGCTGAAACGCATTGAAGACGAACTGGTCAAACCCACCGTCGCAGGTTTGAAGAAAGACGGACTGAAATATCGCGGCTTCTTGTATTTTGGCATCATGCTCACGCCGAACGGCCCGCAGATGATCGAGTTCAACTGCCGCTTCGGCGATCCCGAAGCCGAGGCCGTGATGCCCATGGTGCGCGGAGACTTCGCGCAGTATTGCTTCGCCGGGGCCCAGGGCGAACTGACGCCTTCACACATCAGCTTCGCCGAAGGCTGGAGCGTGTGCGTCATCCTCGCCAGCGCTGGTTACCCGGCCAGTTCACGCAGTGGCGATGTCATGAGCGGCCTCAATCAAGTCAGCGGTGCTCGTGTCTACCACTGCGGCACGCGCCAGAACGCCGCCGGTCACTTTGAAACCAACGGTGGCCGCGTGCTCGCCATCGTCGCCCAAGGTGCCACCCGCACGGAAGCCCGTGAGCAAGCCTACGCGAATGCTGAGAAAATCAGCTTCGACGGCCGCCAGCGCCGCACGGACATCGCGAAGATGCACTTTGAATAGTGCCGTCTGCCCAGCCGGCTAGCTCCACTGAAAAGATCGCCGAAGACGCTCATCGGCAAGCAGCTGGCCCAACGTGCCTCAATTCAGCTGCACTCGGCGCAGGCGACAGTTCCGAAGAATAAGTTCACCCGCCTTTGGTCCATTTGACGAGTGATGCGACAAGTTGCCAAAGTTTAAGGGCGCTGTTTGAACTGCCTAGCTTGGGGCTGCGCGGGGGCGCTGTCTGTGGTTCGAGAGCGTATGTGCCTGGCCATAAAATCCCCTCAACAGCATTCCAATCAACGTAAGGGCGCTCGCCTTTCAACCCTGGCGTGAGCGGGCATCCGAGAGCGGCGTCGTCGATGTAAAGGTCCGCGTAGCACTTCGGGCTATCAGTCCAAGTGTACTGCTTTGGGTGGCGCTGGATTCCTAACAGAGGGATTCCGTTTTTTTCAAACCACTTCACGGCATCTCGCAGATGAGTTCCGCTGCGCATCGTGCAGAGAATGAGGTGCCCACCCTCTTTCACGATGCGATGCAGCACACGCGGTGCCCCGACATGTCTGCCGATTTTCGGATACTCATGGGTGACGCAGGTGCCGTCGAAGTCGACGGCAATCACAAGGCCCAGTAAGGCCATGGACAACGCCCCCTCGCCGCTGGTCTTCGTCATCGTATCAAGAGTTCGATGGCCTTTGGTCGTCATGCACGGTTCTTGGCTTCGTCTTGTTGTGTTAACTCTCTGTTAGCTGGCTCACAGTTTGTGATATAGAACAGTCATTATACTAAGAACCAATATACGCGGCAGTGCCCCGATGATCAATCTCTATGTTGGGGTAACCCACAATGGCTTGGCCTATCTTCTCGCTGGTCCTTGCGGCTTCGGGCTGTTAGCGGGTGCAGCTAACAGAGTTTTGGGCACAGATGGGCAACGTCATTGCAGCATGGAGCGGCTGCATTCCTGATTGACGCCTCGCCTGCATCGACTTGAATCGCATCACGTGACTCCTCAGACTGACAAACTCCGCCAACTGCTCGATGCCTCGGGTATGGGGCGTTGTTTGGACGAGCTGGCAGCGCAGATTGCCGAGCGCTGGAAAGATAAGTCTCGGCTGGCTTTGGTCGGTGTGTATCGGCGTGGGGTGCCTTTTGCCCGGCAACTTGCAAATCGACTGGAGGCCATGGGCAAGCAGGTGGACTTCGGCAAGATCGACATCACACAGTATCGCGACGACTTGCAGACCATGAAGGTCGTGCCGCAGTTGCGAGGTTCCGAAATTGACTTCGACATGGACGACGCGGTCGTCATCCTCTGCGACGAGGTGATCTACACCGCGCGCACCACACGCGCTGCTTTGGAAGAGTTGCTGGATTTTGGGCGTGCTC
>CAXNNN010000461.1:0-3517 GCA_964203095.1 Verrucomicrobiaceae bacterium
CGTGAAGAAATCTTAGCCGAGATCGAAAACCACCGCGCCTTGCTCAATCTGCCACAAGGCTGCCTCGTCCACAAAGACCTCGCGCTCTGGAACATCCTCGGCACCCGCGATCAAATCGCCGCCTTCATCGACTTCGATGACACCATCAGCGGCGATCCAATGGATGACCTCTCACTGCTCGCCTGCTTCCACGATGCGGCTTTTCTTCAAAAGGCTTTCGAGGGTTATCAAAGCATCCGCGACTTACCCGAGCAACACTTGCGCCGCTTCTGGCTGCATCTGCTGCGGAACATGATCGTGAAGGCGGTCATCCGCGTCGGCGCGGGTTACTTCGATCGCGATGATGGTTTCTTCCTCATCGGCAGTGGCTCTTCAGGCTCAAATCTCCGCGAGATGACACTGTCACGAATCGCTTTAGCCTTGCGCGGCTTGAGGGAGGGCATTGGCCTCGACATTCTCCCACCATGAAAACTCACATCGGCACCTTTCTCTCCATCGGATCACCTGCGGTCACGGAACTCGCAGCGGAATGCGGCTTTGATTGGGTGCTCATCGACCTGGAACACGGCTGCGAATCCGAAGCCGCCTTGCCAAACCAACTGCGAGCCCTGCGCGGCAGTCAAACACTCGCCATCGTGCGTGTGAGTGCGCCACATCCTGATTTGGTCAGTCGTGTGCTCGACTGGGGTGCGGACGGCATCATGGTGCCGCATGTGAACACCGTGGCGGAAGCGCAGCACTGCGTGAACGCGGCGTATTATCCGCCAAAGGGTCATCGTGGCGTCTCACGCACCGTTCGAGCTTATGGCTACGGCATGAGACTTCCCGCAGGTGAGATGCCGAAGCCGATTATCCTGGCTCAAATCGAAACAGCCGATGCGGTGGCAAGTGCAGATCAAATCGCCGCTGTGGAGGGCATTGATGCGCTGTTCATCGGCCCGGCGGACTTGAGCTACGACTTGAAGGCACGGAATTCGCCGCTGCCTTATGACGATTGCGTGAACGCTATCGCGAAAGCCGCGAGGGATCACAGCAAAGGCTGCGGCATCCTTGTGCGTCATGCGGATGACAAGGAGAAGCTCAAAGCCCTCGGCTTCACCTGGCTGGCGATGGACTCCGACCTCTCGCTCGTGCGCGAGGGCTTCAAGCGGAACCTCGAAGTCGCTCGAAGCTGGTGTTAACATAACCCCGCTTAGCCATCACCTTGCAGATCAATCCCCTCTTCTCGGACGTTCACTGTCCACAATCATGACACGCATTGCCTTCACTTTGTTCTTTGTTGCCAGCCTTGCTTCAGCCCAGGACAAGGCTCTGCTCGATCTCGCTCTTGTGCCTCCTGTCATCAACACAGCTCCCGGACCTGAGTATGCTGATCAAGTCCGGCCTGGAAACATGATCATCGGCCTCGACCGCACGCCGAAAGGCCGCCTGTGGGCCGCCTGGGTGGGCAATGGCGATTCGCCGAACGGCTTCTTTATGCTGGCGACGAGTGATGACGACGGCCAGTCCTGGTCCAAGCCGCGGGTGGTCATTGATCCACAAGACGGCGAGTTGAATGGTGTGCGCTATGAACGCCGGGCATTGGTCGGCAATCTCTGGACCGATCCTCTGGGCCGCTTGTGGTGCTTCTTTGATCAAAGCATTGGCTACTTCGATGGTCGCTGCGGCGACTGGTATATCCGCTGCGAAGATCCTGATGCAGAGGTGCCCAAGTGGACCGCACCCGTGCGCTTTGCCGATGGTTGCACGCTGAACAAACCCACGGTGCTCAGGAATGGTGACTGGCTGCTGCCCGTGGCACTCTGGACTCGCGACCGCATGGGCGGACCAGGCGTGGACAAGGAGGCGCACAAGGATCTCGATGTGATCCGCATGGCGAATGTCTTCGCTTCGACGGACCAAGGCAAAACATGGACGCGGCGCAGTGGCGTAGCCTTTCCACGAACGGACTTCGACGAGCACATGATCGTGGAGCGCAAAGATGGGAGCCTGTGGATGCTCGCTCGCACCAAGGACGGCATCAGTGAGAGCACCTCGACCGACAACGGCATGACCTGGAGCCAACCACAGCCGAGCACGATTCAGAATCCCAGCGCGCGCTTTTTCATCCGCCGACTCGCTAGTGGGAAACTCATCCTCGTGAAGAACGGGCCGATCAATGTTCGTCTGCCAAATCGCACGAACTTGAAGGCGTTCCTCTCGGATGACGACGGCAAGACTTGGGGCAAAGGGTTGCTCATTGATGATCGTGCTTCGGTCTCGTATCCCGATGGCTTCCAGGCTCCGAATGGCGACATCCACATCCTCTATGATTGGAACCGCCACACCGACGCGGAGATCCTGCACACCCAATTTACCGAAGCAGATTTTGCGCCACGCAAACCGGCACCACCCACTCCGATGGATCATGCCAAACCAGTCGCCACCAACGCTGCCCCCGTCTGGATACCGAAGAAGACGGTCGTGAACAAAGCCCACGCACCCCATTTGCCGAAGTCGATCAAGCCTGATCCGAAGTGGGCCGCGCAGGCTGCCGAGGACGCGAAGCAGGACTTCAAGAGCATCCCGTATGACGGCATCACACCAAATAAGATGGTCTGTGACACCACGCTACGTGAGTTGCCCGATGGTTCCTGGATTCTCTTCATCCTGGCTGGTGGCGACACTGAGCCCTCGCCACTAAACTACACCGGCGTGACGCGCAGCACAGACATGGGCAAGACTTGGACACCGCTGGCACCCTTCGATGTCGGTTTCCCGCGCGAGGGCAAGACCATCGGCCAAGGACCCACAGAACTCATGATCCTCGGCCAGCGCAGCACGCTCTTCTTCTCCACGCACTCGAAGCATTGGGCCAATGATTGGCGGTCGTGGTATCTCACTAGTGATGACTCGTTCAAAACTTGGAGCAAGCCGATGGAAGTCCCCGGTCGCCTCAAGGAACGCACCTTCATCCGCAAGCACATCGTCTGCAAAGATGGCCGCCTCATGATCCCCTTCCAGCACTACATCGGCCCCGATGACGAGCAGGACAAAGCCCCGCTCGACCGCGCCTTCACCAATCCACGCAACGGCGTCCTCATAAGCAGCGACGGCGGCAAGACCTGGAGCGAACACGGCAACATCCGCCTCACGCCGAACAGTCGCTACTTCGGCTGGGCGGAGAACGACCTCTTCGAGCATCCCGATGGTCGCATCACCATGGTCATCCGCGCCGACGGCCTCGGCGGATTGCTCTACAAAGCGGTGTCGAAGGACGGCGGCAAGACTTGGCCCGAGTTTGCCAGCGTCACTGAGATCCCGAACCCTGGCAGCAAAACCACCCTCTACAATCTGGGCGGGGATCGAGTCGCGATCCTGCACAATCCCAACAGCAAGCAGCGCACTCCCATGGCGCTGTGGATCAGCTTTGATGGCATGAAGACCTGGCCCTACCAGCGCGTGCTCCAGCAGGAGTCCGTCGATGGCCCGAAAGGCCGCATGAACTACCCGGACGGCTTCGTCAGCAAGGACGGTC
>CAXNNN010000462.1:0-3506 GCA_964203095.1 Verrucomicrobiaceae bacterium
ACTCGGCTTGATGCTGCCCGATAGCTCCTCCATTCCTGCGGTGGATGAAGAGAAGCGCGCCGAGTGCCGTCGCGTTGGCGAGGCGGTGAAGCTGCTCTTGGAGAAGAACATCCGCCCTCGTGACATCCTCACCAAGGCCGCCTTCACCAATGCCATGACCGCCATCGCTGCGGCCGGTGGCTCGACCAATGGTGTCATCCATCTGCTCGCGGTCGCCAAGGAAGCCGGGGTCGATTTCACCCTGCGCGACATGCAGGCGATCTGCCGCCGCACGCCGGTGTATGCCAACTTCGCTCCGCGCGGCAAGGGCACCATGGTCGATCTGCACAAGCTCGGTGGCACCGCCATGCTGCTGAAGCACCTGCTCAATGCAGGCCTGCTGGATGGCTCTGCGCTTACAGTCACCGGCAAGACTCTGGCAGAGAATGTAGCCGATGCCCCCGACGTCCCGGCAAACCAAGACCTCATCGCGCCGCTCGGCCAGCCGTTCAAAGCCTATGCTGATATGCAGGTCTGCTTCGGCAATCTCGCACCTGACGGCATCGTCTTCAAAGTCTGCAACAACCAGCCGCCGCATTTCCAAGGCACTGCCATCTGCTTCAATGACGCCAAGTCGGTTTCTGATGCTGCGAGCCAAGGCCAGATCAAGCCCGGCCATGTCGTCGTGCTGCGCAATCAAGGCCCCGTCGCCGCTGGTATGCCTGAAGTGCTCGTTGCCAGCGCCGCGCTCGCCGTGCCGGAGCTTGATGGCAAGGTCGCGCTCATCAGCGACACCCGCGTCTCCGGCGTGTCGCATGGCAGCATCGGCGTGCACTGCGCACCCGAAGCCATCGTCGGCGGTCCTATTGGCAGCGTGCAGGATGGCGATGTGATCGAGTTCGACCTGCTCAAAGGCGAGATCACCTGCCATGCCGATCTCGACAGTCGACCCAGCGGTGCCCGCGCCTTGAAGCACTCCCGCACTTACCTTGCCGACTTCGCTGCTACGGTGTCGCAGGTGGACAAAGGCTGCGTCAGCGGTGTAGCGGCGCTTTGACGTCCTGACGGGCGACACGGTCCACACTTTGGCTTGAACGAAGGGCTGCTCTGAGCCACAGAGCGCTCCCTTTTCATGAACGACCGTAAGACCCTCGAAGAACGCGCTCAGATGTCTGACATCGATCGCCTGCGCCACTCCTGTGCCCATGTCATGGCCACCGCGATCCTGCGGATCTGGCCCGACGCCCAGTTCGCCTATGGGCCGCCGGTGGAGAGCGGCTTCTACTATGACTTCGATATGAAGCATCGCATCACGCCCGATGACTTTGAAAAGATCGAGGCGGAGATGAAGAAGATCAGCAAGGAGAACCAGAAGTTCGAATGGAAAGGCGTCAGCCGCGAGGAAGCGATTGCACTGGCCAAGAGCGGACGTCTCGGTGGCCTCACCGAGCGCCCGGGCAATCCCAGCGTCTTCAAGCTCGACCTGCTGGAGAAGATTCCTGAGGGCGAGCAGATCAGCACCTTCCAGAATGGCGACTTCATCGACCTCTGCGCTGGTCCCCACGTTGGCTACAGCGGCAAGTGCAAGTATGTGAAGCTCATGTCGGTCAGCTCGTCCTTCTACCTGGGTGACGAGACCAAGCCACAGCTTCAGCGCCTTTACGGCACCGCCTTCCCGACCAAGGAAGAACTCGAACAGCACCTCGTGCAGCTCGAGGAAGCGAAGAAGCGTGACCATCGCAAGCTGGGCCGCGAATTGAAGCTCTTCCACATCGACGAAGATGTCGGCCAGGGCCTCATCCTATGGACGCCGAATGGCGCGATCCTGCGCCAGGAGTTGCAGAACTTCATCAGCGAAGAACTGCGCAAGCAAGGCTACTCGCAGGTCTTCACCCCGCACATCGGCAAGGTCGGCCTCTACAAAACCAGCGGCCATTTCCCGTATTACAAGGACTCGCAATTCGCGCCTGTCATCGAGAACGACGACCTCGCCAAAGTCATCGAAGAAGGCTGCGGCTGCTGCGAGGTCATGGAGCGTCTGGGCGCTGTGTCCTCCAAGCTGCGCCAGCAACTCAACGAGCGCGCAGGCAAGGAAATCATTCCCGAGGATCGCGTGCTGCCTGACGAACGCCTGCTCGACGGCTTCCTCTTGAAGCCGATGAACTGCCCGCATCACATCAAGATCTTTGACAGCCAACCGCACAGCTACCGCGACCTGCCCGTGCGCCTCGCCGAGTTCGGCACCGTCTATCGCTGGGAGCAGAGCGGCGAACTCAATGGCATGACCCGCGTTCGTGGCTTCACGCAGGACGACGCGCATCTCTTCTGCACCGAGGACCAAGTCGCCGCCGAAGTGCTCGGCTGTTTGAGCCTTGTTAAAATCGTGCTCAACACCCTGGGCATGACCGACTACCGCGTGCGTGTCGGACTGCGCGATCCCGACAGCTCCAAGTTCACCGGCAACCCCGAGCAGTGGGACAAAGCCGAAGCCGCCTGCCGCGAAGCCGCCGCCACGCTTGGCGTGCCCTTCACCGAAGAGCCCGGCGAAGCCGCCTTCTACGGACCGAAAATCGACTTCGTCATCAAGGACGTCATCGGCCGTGAGTGGCAGCTCGGCACGGTGCAGGTGGACTACGTGCTACCCGTCCGGTTCGACCTCAGCTACACCGGCCCAGACAATAAGCCACATCGCCCCGTGATGATCCATCGCGCGCCCTTCGGCAGCATGGAGCGCTTCTGTGGCGTCCTCATCGAGCACTTCGCCGGGCACTTCCCCGCCTGGCTCGCCCCCGAGCAGGTGCGCATCCTCACCATCAGTGAGAAAAGCGACACCTTCGCTGCCGAAGCCCTGCAAACCCTGCGCGCCGCTGGTCTCCGGGTCACCCTCAACAATGACGCCGATAAGATCGGTGCCAAGATCCGCTCTGCCCAGCTCGATAAGGTGCCCTACATGCTCGTCATCGGCGAAAAAGAAGCTGCCGTCAGCAGCGTCGCCGTCCGCCACAGCAAAAAGGGCGATCTCGGCGTCAAGACGTTGGCCGAATTCGTCGCTGACATCACCACCGAAGTGAAGGGGCGCAGCCTTTAAAGGGCTTCGCTTCTAGTTCACATACCGGAACTCAGCACTCGCAAACAAGCTCTGGCAGAAGGCGCTCAAGGCGACGCCTTGGGCTTGTTGGCGAGCTTGTTCCGTGGCCGACTTGCCGTTGAGATAGTCGGCAGTGAAGCGCTGGAAAAAGCTGCGTACGGCGCTGCCCTCATCGCTGGTGGGCAGTCGACCGTAAGCAAGTTCGAAGGCTTTGATGAAGCGCTCCTGTGGGTTCCTGACCTCCATCTTGCTCAGGCGCTTGGCGAAGGCATCGGCAGCAGCGATGGCTTGCGGATTGTTCATCAGGTAAAGGCTCTGCGCGGGCACGTTGGTGCTGTCGCGCTGGCCGCTGACCAGGGAGGCATCAGGGAAATCGAACAGCGTTAGTGACTCGGGCACTTGGTCGCGAATGATCGGCAGATACACGCTGCGATAGACC
>CAXNNN010000463.1:0-3503 GCA_964203095.1 Verrucomicrobiaceae bacterium
AGAGGAGGTTTCCAGAGGTGCCCTGAAGCTGGACCGATGAGGCCTTGTTTGGGGCCTCATCGGTAATAGCAGATTAACCGGCCCCGGCCAAGTCGTGTCCCTTGGGGGCGGAGCTTTTTGGCTTCTCGTTGGGCATCAGTCCTGCTTATGTCCAACCTTCCCACATGAGATCACCCGTCCAAAGCTACCTTGAAACACTCCACGCACGCTACATCGGCATCAAGGAAGGCGAAGTAGCCAATTACATTCCCGAACTGGCCAAGGCCAACCCGAACTCGTTTGGCATCTGCATTGCGACTCGTGACGGGCATCTCTACGAGGTAGGCGACACGCGGCAGAAGTTCACCATTCAATCCATCTCCAAAGCGCTGGTCTACGGGCTTGCGCTAGAAGATCGCGGCGAGGACCACGTGCTGTCGCGCATTGGGGTGGAGCCCTCCGGGGAAGCCTTCAACGCGATCAGCCTGCGCGAGGGCAGCGGCGCGCCGTTTAACCCGATGATCAATGCGGGGGCGATCGCCACGTGCGGTCAGGTGCTGGTAAAGGATGGCCAAACACGCATCGAGCGCATCCTGACCTACTTGTCGAAGTTCGCCGGTCAAAGGCTGGAGATTGATCAGGACGTCTATCGTTCCGAGAGTGAGACGGGGCATCGCAATCGCGCCATCGGCTGGCTGTTGCGGAACTTCGATATCGTGGATGAAGACCCGCATGAGATCCTGGAGACCTACTTCCAGCAGTGCGCGATCCGCGTGACCTGTGCGGACCTGGCGGTGATGTCTGCCACCCTGGCGAATCAGGGCATCAATCCGCTGACCAATGAGCGAGCGATCGCGCAGGAGTATGTGGACAATGTGCTAGGCGTGATGGCCACGTGTGGGATGTATGACTGGTCGGGAGAGTGGATCTACCGTGTCGGGCTGCCAGCGAAGAGTGGAGTCGGTGGAGGCATCTTGGCCACGTTGCCTGGGCAGCTCGGCATCGGTGTGTTTTCACCGCCACTGGACAAGCAAGGCAACAGTGCGAGGGGTATTCGCGTGTGCTCGGAGATGGCGCGGGGACTCGCCTTGCACCTCTTCAACCCAAGTGCAGCACCGCAGCCTGCGGTGCGCCACGCCTACAACGGCAGCCAGATCGTGTCGCGCCGACGTCTGCCTGCGGATGCCGCGCATGTGGTGCGCCGGTTTGCGGAGCGCATTCGGGTCATGGAGTTGCAGGGGCCGCTGGTCTTTTCTACGTTTGAGCCGGTGATGCGGGCCTTGTTGAAGCAAGCCGCCTACAGCAGCTACGTGATCGTGAGCTTCCGCTACGTCGTGAGTGCGGATGAGGTGAGCCTGCGCTTCTTCGCCGCCATGCATGTGCAACTGACCTTTGCCGGGGTCCATCTCATGTGTTGCCATCTGGGCGGGCTGACGCGCCAACTGCTCGCCGCAGGAGTGCCGCCGGAGGCGATGATGGAGAACATCGACGTGGCGATGGAGTGCTGCGAAGACCGCATCCTGAAGGACCACACTGATGGCAACTGGCATGAGATGGGCCCGCTGGCTCTGCGGCGCTGCACCATCTTCAGCGCTATGTCAGAGGCGGACATTGCCTACCTGGAGGAGCACATGCCGGTGATGGATTACAGCGTGGGCCAGTCCATCATTCAGGCTGGTAGCTCGGCGGATGAGCTGTTCGTGGTCATTGAGGGCACGGTCGAGGTGCGTATCACACCCACCGGCAGTCGGCTTCCTCAGAGACTGGATATGCTGACGGCGGGCATGAGCTTTGGCGAGATGGCGTTCCTGGATGGCTCCGCTCGCTCGGCTGACGTGGTGGCGGTGGACGACGTGCAGTGCCGCGTGCTGACGCGCGAGTTCTACAATCAGCTGGATCAGGAGCGCCCTGCGCTGAAAATTGCCATCCTGGACCAGTTGATCCGCTTGCTGTCCATCCGCCTGCGCCAGGCCAACATCGAGATCAGCGCCCTGCGGAGCTGACCGGAGGCGTCATGTCACCACCAGCACGATCGCGCTCATCATCATGAGCGCGCCCGCCAAGCGCCAGCGCATGACCTTCGGGCCGAGGTGCTGTTCTTGGTTGGCGAACCAGTGCCCAATCATCCACACCATCGCCACGCTGAGCAGCCCGCGCGAGGAGTAGATGATGTTGGCGGAGGTCGCCTTGCCAAACACGGCGAGCGTGCTGACGAAGATGATGCTCTGCGTGCCAAGTAGGGTGGAGCCACCCACTAGCCAGGGCCAGGCCTGCTTGGACACGGCGCGCAATGGGGCGGAGAAAAAGGGGATAAGCCCCAGCGAGAGCAGCGCATTGATCCAGAACACGCAGGGCAGCAGATGGCCTGCGCCCCAGGCCGGTCCCCACTTCTGCACCAACACGTCAAACACGGCGAAGCAGATGGACCCTAGCCCGCCCGCGAGCAGAGTGATACTCAGATTCCTTGCCGACTGAGCGGCATCCTTCCGATTGAGCAGGGTGATGCCGAGCACGCTGAGCAGGGCCGCCATCCAGAGCTTCGCACTCACGCTGTCACCGGTCAGGATGGGTGTGAAAAAGGCGACCATGATGACCTTCAATCCGAACACGGGCACGGCGACGGAGACGTCGCCCTTCTCCAGCGCGAGGAACTGCGAGATCTGCCCAGCGAACAAGCAAAGTGCGATCAGCCCTGGCTGCCACAGCTCCTCTGTGCGCACCGGCGCACCGCCTAGCAACCAGAGCAATGAGAAGAGCGCAGCCACGATGGCATTCGCAACAAAGGTGGTGCGCCACAGGCCCACGCCCAACTGGCTGGAGCGCTTCAGCACGAGGGCTGCAAACGCATACAACAGCGCTGCAATGAGCGGGTAACCCGTCGTGGGCGAGAGGAACATATCTGCCAGTAACATGAACCCTCGGCGTGGCAAGCAACGACAGGCCGATAGCTACTTCTCCTTTTCCAGCCGCTTCATCCATCGCTGCCGTTCCTTGGTGATCAGGTCGCCAGGCTTGGTGGTCATGAAATCGTAGGCCACCTTGTTCTTGGCTGCCATCTCGCGAAACGTCGGGTAGTTGATGCCGTCCTGCGAGCCTGGAAAGATAGCCTTCCCCGTCTTCAAATCGTAGAACCGCGCCCAGTAGGACTCCTTTGACGACGCGTCCTCCACATAGTCCGTCTTGCCCTCTGCCGTCTGGGTCTTGCGCAGGCCGGTGAGGCGGTGGTTTTCAAACCAAGCCATGGCCGCGTCGATCATCGCGCGAGTCTGGTCGGTGATCGGTGCCTTGCGCATGAGGAATCTCGCCACCTCCGCCGACTCGCCGCCACTCAGCGACGGGGGCTCCTTGGTGCGTGCGTGCTCAGGTGCGAGAGACAGGGGGTCGTGCTGCGCGCACCAGACGGTTGGCTTGCCATCAATCTTCACCTGCATGGCTGCCAAACAGCCAATGCCACGCTCAAAGGCGGTCTTCGCGCGCTGGCGGAGCGCTTCATCGGCAAAGGTGAAAGGCGGCTTCTTTTGCAC
>CAXNNN010000464.1:0-3501 GCA_964203095.1 Verrucomicrobiaceae bacterium
AGCAAGTTCAAGGCCCCCGGTGCCGACATCGCCAAGCTGGTCGAGGAGTTCAAGAAGGCTACCCCAGCACTGAAGCTGGAAACTATCCCTGCCTTCGAGCGCGGCACCCCACCTGAGTCAATCAAGGCCGAGGAAGCCGTGGTGAAGGAAATCTTCCGCATCGCGCTCAAAAAAGACAGCCATAGCGACCCCGTCGAAGGCAGCAAGGGCTATTACTTCATCAAGATCACCGACGTGCAGGAGCCCAAGCAGCAGGAGCTGAAGGAAGTGACCGCCAAGATCAAGGAGACACTCGTCGCCCAGAAGGCGCAAGAAGCCATGACCAAGGCCGCCAATGAAGTCCGCACCGCGCTGGTCGATGGATTGAAAGCTGGCAAGAAGCTGGACGAGCTGACCAAGGGCAAGGAAGGCTGGAAGGTCGAATCGCTGCCCGACTTCACCACCGGCAATCCCCCGCCCAACAATCCGAATGGCCAGCAGATCGCGACCGATGCCGGCAACACCGCTGCGGGTGGCGTGACCAAGCCCATCACCACCGAAACGGGCGTCATTCTGGTCGTCGTGACCGCCAAGGAACTCTACAAGCGCGACGACACCGCTACGCTCAAGCAGAGCGAAGAAAGCTCCATTGCATCCCAGATGCGCTCCGAGATGTTCAAGGCTTGGTTTGGCAAGGTCCGCACCCAGGCGGCCATGAAGGTCGCCGTTCGCTAATCCTGGTGCCGAAGCGGGAGTCGAGTGTTGCGAGGCGGATAGAACCCACCCGCCTCACTCATCGGGTCAGGCCTCTTCTCACTCCCAACCAGCCACTCACATCCCTGCTTTATGATTGACGTGGAAGCCCTCCTGGATGAGGCCAGCGGCCATGTCGCCGTCGGTGAACTGCCGGAAGCCATCGCGCTCTATCGCCAATGCGTGGCAGCGGACGCGCAGAACTTTGATGCCTGGCACTTGCTGGGCATGGCTCTGATGCGCACTGATCAGATGAAGGAAGCCATCGGTGCCGGCATGATGGCCACCACACTGAAGCCGAACGACCTGCTCGCCTGGACTGCGCTATCGCAGATGTATGTGAAGCTCGGCCAGATCGCCGAGGCCGAAGATGCCAAAGGCAAAGCCCGCATCCTGTCGCTCGGCGGCAAGGTGGTGAAGGAAGCGTAGGCCCCCCCTCAAGGAGCAGCGGTTTAACACCGCCGTCAAAAACGTCCTCAGCCCTATGCCGGCTCCACAGGCCCCTTCGCATCGGTTTGGATGCCCTACGCAGCGGTTTGGGGCTGCCGCGCCGTCCTTTGGCAGCTCTGAGTCACCGTTTGGGTGATCGTGGGCCCCGTGTTCGGCCCCCTCGCGCCTCTCCTGCGCCTGGAAACGCGCGAACCTCTGTTACACACGCAGCCCCTTGGAATCAATCACCCCCACGTCTCTACAAGCCATCCAGCGGACTGCGCACGCCCAGCGCCGGCTTCTGCATGACATGCGTGTAGATCTCTGTCGTCTTCACATCATTGTGCCCCAGCAGCGTCTGCACCGTGCGGATGTTGGTGCCTCGCTCCAGCAAGTGCGTGGCAAAGCTGTGGCGCAGCACATGCGGCGTCACCTTCTTGGCGATCCCGGCCCGCTGCGCCGCGCCCTTCACCGCCTTCTGCCACGTCGTCTCGTTCACATGGTGCCGTCGCATGAGCCCCGTCTTTGGGTCTCGCAGCAATCCCTTCGTGGGGAACAGCCATTGCCACTCTAGGCTCTTGCTCGCGCTCGGATACTTCCGCGCCAGCGCCTCCGGCAGGGAAACCCCGGCCACCTCCTGCTTTTGATCCACCTCCCACAGCGCGGGCAGCCGGTCCAGGTGCTCCCGCATTGGACCGAGTGCCCGCTCTGGCAGCGTCGTCAGCCGGTCCTTGTCGCCCTTGCCCCCGCGCACCGAAAGCTGCCGCCGGTCAGCGTCCACATCCTTCACCCGCAGGCGCAGCAGCTCCAGCAGGCGCAGCCCGCCGCCATACATCAGATCGCCCATCAAGCGCTCCGTCCCCACCAGTTGCCCCAGTAGCCGACCCACCACCTCCGTGCTCAACACCACCGGCACCCGGTCAGAGCTGCGCGCCCGCAGGTAATCCTCCACCCCCTCCATCTTCCGGCCCAGCACCTCGTTAAAAAAGCACGCCAGCGCATTCAGCGCCTGGTGCTGGGTGGCAATACGCACCTTCGCCTCCAGGGCCAGCGCATCCAGGTAGGCCCGCACCTCCACCCCGCTCACCGCCATCACCTCCGCGCCCCGGTCCGCGCACCATGCGGTGAAGCGCCCTGCCCACTGCCCATACGTCTCCACCGTGCGCTCCGCATATTGCAGCTCCCGCAGCCGACGCTCAAACCGCGCCCGCCAGTCCCCCACAGCAGGCACCACCCGTAAATACCCCACCAGCCAGCGCAGGGCCGCCCGCCCCACCTCCCAGCGCGTGTCCGGTGCCAGCACCGCCTCCGCCATGTCGATGTAGCTCTTCATCGACTCCACCCCCACGGCCCAACCATGTTGCTCTGCCGCCAGCAAATACCTTTCAATGACCCGAAAAGATTCTTGTCTTGTTTCTGCCGAAACGGCAGCATGGCGCATCAAAGCCTCGCGCCAGCCACGCAGGGTCACGATTCGAGTGTCTGCCGTCTTATCCATTCCCCCTATTCACCGTATTATCACCCGGAAGTCGATCAAAATGAAGGCTTCTTCCCAATATGACGGCGAAATCGCCGCTTTTCGCCAATCCCCAAATATCACTTTTCAGCCCTGTTTTTGAGGCTGAATATATGTTAGCTTTAAGATCAATGAAGACAAAACTTAAAAAACTATACAAAATAATAAACACAAACTATCCATTCATCGGAAATGCAATCCGAAGGGCTTATCATGGTCAAATACTAAATAGTGTAAAACAAGCGATTAAGGGAAAGAATAATAAACTAATTTACAATAACGCAATTTTATCCTCAGTGATTTTTGACATAATAGGGAATGACAATGTAATAGAAATAATGGGTGGGTGCATCATTCACAATGTGAAGTTTTACATTCGTGGCGATAATCACAGGATATTAATCGAGAAGAATTGCAAGTTTAACGGAGGTGGGTGCATATGGTTCGATGACCGAGATTGCTCACTAATCATTAGGGAAGGATCGACATTTGAAAATGCGCATCTTGCACTTACTGAGCCGTGTTCGGAAATATCCATCGGTTGTGATTGTATGTTTTCCTATGACATTGATGTCCGCACTGGTGACTCCCACTCGATAATTTCCAAGGAAAGTGGCGAACGTATTAATTATGCGAAGAATATTTCAATCGGTGATCATGTCTGGATTGCGCCACACTGTATCCTCCTAAAAGGATGCTCTATACCAAACGATTCAGTTGTGGCGACCGGTTCTATTGTAACTCGTAGCTTTGTTACGACAGGTTCGATAATCGGTGGCAACCCGGCTAAGCAGTTGAAGGACGGAGTCACTTGGTCCCGAGAG
>CAXNNN010000465.1:0-3499 GCA_964203095.1 Verrucomicrobiaceae bacterium
AGGCCGCTAATGACAAGGCCCTGCGCTGTCTGTTCAACGGCTAGCCCGGCCAACAATCGGCCCAGCGTGCCCTCGCGGGTGCCGTTCTGCATCGCCTCTTCACCGGCGGGCATCCACGGGTTCGGGAACTGTGCTGCGATGACCGCGCCCGTGGTGGCATCCATATAGCGCTCCTTCTCTTCGTGCGGCAGCACGTGAGCCAACCGCATCGCATTCATCGTGGCCATATCTGCCTTCGGATCACGCGCGAGCATGGCCTCAGAGCCCAGGGCAAGCAACTCCTCCCGCACTCGCTCCGCTTTGGCCTCGCGCGCAGGGATTACCTCACCAAAATGGATCTGCACCGGATAGCGCATGTTCTTGGGCCACTTCTTGAACAAGCCTTTCCCCTCGTGAGAGAAGATGCTGCCCCAAAGGCCATCTTGATAAACAGGCACCACTGGCGCATCGGCTTGACGAATCATCAGTTCGAACCCCCGTCGCACTTCATTGAGCAAGCCATTGCGTGTGATCTGGCCTTCAGGGAACAGACATACGCATTCGCCCGCTTTCAGCGCTTCGGCCACCGTGCGGATGGCATCCTTGGCGCGCTTCGGCGAGATCGGCACGGTGCCGAACAGGCGCAGAAAGCCATTCATCCACCAGACTTCGTAGAGGGAGTCCCACATGACAAAGCGCACCGGCCGCTCGCAGGCCACGCTCAGCACCATCGCGTCCATGTAGCTCACGTGGTTGGGCAGCAGCAGCACACCGCCTGTGCGCGGCACGCGTTGCTCATTCACCGCTTTTACTTGGTAGGCCAACTTGACCAGACGAGAACAAACGAAGCGGATGAACTGCTGCGGTAGCAGGCGCGTGGTGTAGACCGTCGCGAACAGGGCAGGCAAAGCCAGCGCGAGCAGTTGTTGCGAACCAGTCAGGCCCAGTGCCTTGAGACCAAACACCGCAGCCGCCATCACGAAGACGCCCAGGCAGTCCATCAAATTGATCCCCGCCAGGATGCGTGCCCGCTCCGCTGGTGCCGCGCGATCCTGCACATAGGCATACAGTGGCACCATGAACATACCGCCCGCTAGACCGGTGAAGACAAGCCCGCCAAACATGTGATAGCTGCCCAGCGGCGCGAAGCCCGCCCACAGGAGCCCTCCTGTCATGCCTAGCCCGGCCAGCGGGATCAGCCCCAGCTCAATGCGCTTCCGGCACAGTGCCCCGGCGACCGCACTGCCTAGCACCACGCCGATGCCCAGTAGCCCGGCGAGGCTACCAATCGCCTCAGGTCCACCGCCATCCGCAGCGTCGGGATGCATCTCCTTCGCCAGAGTCACTACGATCAGACCCACGGCATTCGATACGAACCAGAAGAACGTGATCCCAATCGCAGCCAGCCGAATGGGCCGCACGGAGAACACCTGCTTCAGCTGCGCAAAATGATCCGACAGCACCGACGTCTGGAACTTCATCTCGGGGTGCGCTGGCGTTGGCTGGATCGCCCAAGCGGCGATCAGTTCGCCAATCCCGAGCAGGCCGATGATTCCCAGCGGCCAGATCGCCGACATCCAGGCATCGCCCGACTGCCGGTAGTGCACGTCGAACCACTTCCCACCAGCCCAGAAGCCCCCGAGCACACCCGCCATCATCGTCATTTGCAGCCAGCCACTCACCATCCCCAGGCGGCGAGACCCAGCGATCTCCTTCATCACGCCCATCTTTGCCGGGCTCAAAAACGTCGCCTGCGTGGACAGCAGGAAGAAGCCGATCAAGCTCAGCGCCAGGCTCAAGAACGGGTCCTTCAGCAGCAGCGCGGCGGTCAGAATGACAAAGCAAGCCAACTGCGCCACCTGCATCCACATCACCACATCCCGCTTCGACAGCCGGTCCGACAGCCAGCCTGCCAACGGAGCGAACAGGATATACGGCAGCGCGAAAATCACCGGCAGCAGCAGCTCCATGTTGTCCCCCAGCGCCGTCCCCGCAGCCACCGTGATCGCCAGCGAGATCAGCAGCAGCTTCACGAAGTTATCGTTGAAGCTGTTCAGCATCTGCACAGCCAGCACCAGTCCGATGGAGGTCTTATTGCGCCCAGGCAGATTGGGCAAGGCGTCGAGATCAGCGTGCGAGTGTGTGCTCATAAGTGGGCGTCAGCCTACCCTTGGCGCAGCCCCACTGCCGAATCGAGAGTTTTCATGCGACCATTGAGTCAGGCGATGAATCCCAACGCACCACCTTGGCCCGCGAGCGATCCCCTACCCCAACTGAGCCAGAATTTGCGCCGCCACGATGCGCAAGATCATTGTCAGCGGATACACCGCCGCGTAGGCCACGGCAGGCGAGTCACTGCGTGCGAGCGAGTCGGCGAGGGCCAAGGCTGGCGGGTCCGTCATCCCACCTGACAGCAGGCCACACAGCGGCATAAAGTTTAGCCCGTGGAGCTTCCGGGCCAGCGCCCCCACCCCCAGTAGCGGCAACACCGTCACCAGCGCCCCCAGTAGCACCCACTGCCCCCCCTTGGGATGAGAACACGGTCTCCACAAAGGATCCGCCCGACAGCAGCCCGACATTGCTCAGGAACAGAATGATCCCCAGCTCCCGGTTCGCATTGATCGGCATGTGCAGCACCAGCAGCCCACCCGCCCGCCCCAGGCGCACCGGCACGGGCAGCCCGTGAATCTGGAAGGGATGCAGCCCCAGCTCCTGCACCGGCTTTCCCAGGAGACGCTTGTGGGTCAGCAGCACGCGGCGATACGCCACATTGCCCGAAGCCTTCATCAGATTCTCCTCGCTCACACTGCCCACGACCCGGCGGAACTGATCCAGATGCGCCTCCGTGCCCACCGCCATGAGCAGCGCCACCACCACCCCGCCTGCCACCAAGTCTAAGGCTTACGCATTCAGCAGCGTCCCCCGACGGCGCAGGGAAGCGAAGAAGCCCGGCCCCATCTGCATCCCCAGCGAGAACACAACCAGCACCAGCCCGAACTCCTTCAAGAAATGCACCACCTACACATTCGGCGGCAGCCCCAGGTGCGCCGTCAACAGACCCGCAAAGAGCACCCCAGCGATCCCAAGCTTCACCCCCGCCATACGCACATTCGCCAGCCCTATGCCCACCAGGATGACCCAACTGTAAACCAGCAGGTCAAAGGCAACGGGAGAGGACTGGTGCAAGGAGTGGAGGGAACCCATACCCTTCTCGTGGCATAGACAGCGCCAACAAATGTGCCGATCTTGTGCTAGGTTAAGCATTGATTCCTAAGGGCACCTCTGGATAGGGGGTGTTTTTTCACGAGGCTTCGGGTGGCCAAAAATGGCGTTTTTGTGTGGCTTGCTCTGCCCATTGAGGGATGACTTGCCTTCTAACCGTGGGCTTCTTGAGGACTCGCTGGTCTTTGGGTGCTTCGTTTCGCGGTTCGTTTGGCCTTATCGCGCGATGCAGGCATAGCGATCCATGTTATAGACCAAGTTGCTGAGGTGGCTGGGCTGGGTGGCTCGCTTTAATCCG
>CAXNNN010000466.1:0-3496 GCA_964203095.1 Verrucomicrobiaceae bacterium
ATGGAGCTGCGCTTGAACTGCTGGGTGCGGAAGCGATACAGGAACTTCGCCAGCCAGTGATCGAGTTGCGTGGCGGTGTAGCGGCCTTCAAAGGCGAGCCGGGCAAGGAAGGCGATCTTCTCCGCGCCGCAGCCGTGGCGCACCAGATGGAAGAGGAAGAAATCGACCAGCTCATACGGCCCCACGCTGTCCTCGGTCTTCTGCGCGATCTTACCATCGGCAGACGCAGGCAGCAGCTCGGGAGAGATGGGCGTGGCGAGGATGTCTTGCAGCACGGCAGCGCCTTGCTCGAAGCGCGGCTGTGTGGCGCACCACTCAATGAGGTATTTCACCAGCGTCTTTGGCACGCCAGCATTCACATGATACATGCTCATGTGGTCGCCATTGAAGGTGCACCAGCCGAGCGCGGCCTCGGACAAGTCGCCCGTGCCGAGCACGATGCCGCCGGTCTGGTTCCCCACGTCCATGAGGATCTGGGTGCGCTCGCGAGCCTGCGCATTCTCAAAGGTGATGTCGTGCGCACCGTCGTGCGCGATGTCCTTGAGGTGCTGGGTGACGGCGCTCTTGATCGAGATCGTGCGCAGCTTCACGCCGAGTGCCTTGGCCAGGAGAACCGCGTTGTCCTTGGTGCGATCGGTGGTGCCGAGACCCGGCATGGTGATCGTCAAAATGGAGCAGCCTTTCAGTCCGCTGCGCGCGAGTGCTTCTTCGGCAACGAGCAGGGCGAGCGTGGAATCCAAGCCCCCCGACAGGCCGAGCACCAGTGTCTTCGCCTTCACAGCGCGCAGACGACGTGCAAGGCCGGTGGCTTGAATCGCAAAGATCTCCTGACACACCGCGCTGCGATCCGCCTGCGACGACGGCACAAAGGGATGCGCATTAGCAAGTCGATGCATGTCGCGCGCTTTCTTGATCGTGGGGCCATCGCCCAAGGCGAAGGCGACCTTCCGCCAGGGGGCCTCGGTAGCCGTCGCATCGCGGAAGCTGGTGCTGTGCAGGCGATCCTGGTGCAGGCGCTCGACATCGACATCGGCAAGGATGGCGTTCGTCGCGAAGTCGAACCGCTGCGCCTCGGCCAGCGTCATGCCATTCTCCGCGATCAAGCTGTGACCGCTGAACACCAAGTCAGTCGAAGACTCGCCTGGCCCCGCCGCGCTATAGATGTAGGCCGCCACACAGCGCCCCGACTGCTGCGTCACGAGCTGGCGACGATACTCGGCCTTGCCCAGCAGTTCATCGCTGGCAGACAGGTTCGTTAAGATGGTCGCGCCTTGCAGCGCAGCACGGCTGGAGGGCGGAATGACCGTCCACAGATCCTCGCAAATCTCCACAGCCACACGACAGCCAGGGACATCGACGGCTTCAAAGATCAAGTCCGTGCCCACCGGCACCGGTTCGTCCACGATGACCACCTGATCGGCGGTCAGCGTCGAGGCAGGCGAGAACCAACGACGCTCGTAGAACTCCCCTGCGTTTGGCAGGCAAGACTTTGGCACCAGCCCAATGACGCGCCCCTGATGCAGCACAGCCGCGACATTGTAGAGCCGATCATCAATCGCCAGCGGCAGGCCCACCATCACCAGCGCAGGCACGGCGGCCAGCTTCTCGGTCAGAGCTTGCAAGCCCTGCACGGCGGTCGCGCGGAAGGCAGCGTTCATGAACAGGTCCGCGCAGGTGTAGCCGGTTAGGCACAGCTCGGGAAAGACGATGATCTGCGCGCCTTGCTTTGAGAGCGTCTTCGCTGCCTTCGCGATCTCAGCCACGTTCGCCGCCACATCGCCCAGTGTCAGTTCCGGCGAGCACGCTGCGACACGGACGAAGCCATGGGCATTGAGCGAGGGCGAGGGTTTCATGTGGGAAGTGTCAGCGACAATGGTCTATCAAGCAAGCAGCGCCAGCGCACGCTCAATGCGCGCCACCGACTTCGCTTGTCCGATGAGGTCAAGAATGGTCGCCACGCCCGGGCCGCGCGACTGACCAGACAAGGCAAAGCGCAGTAGCGGCATGAGTGCGCCCGGCTTCACGCTCAGGCGTGCGGCGGTCGCTTCCACGCTCGCGTGCGCGGCGTGCTCGTCCCAGGTCGTCAGCTTCGCGAAGTCGGCTTTCAATTCGGTGAGCAGCGTTTTGTTCTCCGCCTTGGCCTTCAGCTTGTTGATCACTTCGTCTTCAAAGGCATAGTCCTGGGTGAAGAAGTAATGCACCCACGCGGGCAGCTCGCTGAGCAGGCTGACCTTTTCCTTCACGCTGTGCACAGCTTTGGCCGCCATGGCTTCATCGCCGATGACGATCGCCGCCATGTCCAGGAACGGGCGCGCAGCTTTTAGCAAGTCTTCGGGTGACAACTCACGCAGATACTGCGCATTGAACCAGGTGCACTTGGTCATGTCGAACCGCGCGTTCCCGCTGTGGATATCGGTCGGTGCGAAGCCTGCAATCAGTTCGGCACGGCTCAGCTTCTCGCCGACCTTCGGCGTCCAGCCGAGCAAGCAGAGGTAGTTGAAGAGCGCATCCGGAAGGAACCCTGCATCGACATAGCTCTGGATCGAACTGCCCTCGTCGCGCTTGCTCATCTTCGAGCCGCCGGGGTTCAAGATGAGCGGGATGTGTGCGTAACGCGGCGCTTGTTTGCCGAAGGCATGGAAGAGATCGATGTGCTTCCAGGTGTTCGACAGGTGATCCTCGCCACGAATGACGTGGGTGATGCCCATCTCGATGTCGTCCACCACATTGACGAAGTGGAAAATGTAGCTGCCGTCGGGGCGGCGAATGGTCATGTCCGGCTCCTCGGTCGCAGCGAACTGCACATCGCCACACACCATGTCGGGAATGTGAATCGGCTCACGGCTGAACTTGAAACGCGCGGCGCCATTGTCTTCCAGATACACACGGCCAGCGGCTTCCAGCTTCGCGTAGTAGGCATCATAGATCGCCTTGCGCTGACTCTGGAAATACGGGCCAAAATCGCCGCCCACCTCCGGGCCTTCATCCCAGTCCATACCCAGCCATCTCATGCCATCAAGGATCGCCTGCCGCGCTTCCTCGGTGTTGCGTGCCTCGTCCGTGTCCTCAATGCGCAGGATGAACTTGCCGCCGCGATGCCGTGCATACAGCCAGTTGAACAAAGCAGTGCGGGCACCGCCAACATGGAGGTAGCCGGTTGGGGAAGGAGCAAAACGAACGCGTGGGGTTTCGGACATGGGGCCGGGATTGTGGACGCTCTGAGCGCAGCGTGCAAAACCTGTTTCATTTTCCCCATTTCGTCATTGGTCATTGGTCATTCGTCATTTTATATCTTCTTCCCCATGACCGTCGGCATCCTCACCATCTCAGACCGCGCCAGCGCGGGTATCTATGAAGACCACGGCGGCCCGGCGCTGCGCAAGGCCTGCGAGGGCTATGGCTGGAGCGTGGAGGCGGAAGCCATCGTGCCCGACGACATCGAGCGCATCCAGCAGGCGATTCTGTCCTTCAGCGCGCAGGGCTGCGGCTTGATTCT
>CAXNNN010000467.1:0-3492 GCA_964203095.1 Verrucomicrobiaceae bacterium
GACCGAGTCATCGACCACGGCCGACGGATGAATGCCAGGGGTGAAGGGGGTGGGTTGAAAGCCATAGGTCTCGACCACTTGCTCGAAACTGCGCGAGGGGTCGGTGACCGCGATGCAGGCGATGCCCTCAGGGAACTCCGTCCAGCCCACGGGCACGAGCACCGCGCTGGCCTTCGTGCCGACCAGCCGCTGCTCGTAGCGTGCACCATGAAAGAAACTCAGGTCACCCGCGATGGCTTCTTTCAGTGAGGCGAATCCAGAAATGGTTTGTGCGGGGTTTCCACACATCAGAGTTCCCCCGATCAATGTGGTGAGCTTTTCGAGAGTGATATCCATTAAAGCCTAAGCCTGACATTTTTGGCATCGCAAAGCCAACATTGTCTTGTGACGATGTCGAGGCAGAACTGGGTAGGGCGGGAACTCCCTAACCCACCGCCGTCGGGACAATGGCTTTGCCAAACCCATCGACAATAACCAAGTCCACCAGCTGGCGAAGGCGGCGCTGTGGGGACACAGCGCCCTACCAGCGATGGGTTGAAGGGAGCCGATCATCAAAACTCAAGCGCGGTGCTTCACCAAGAAGGCGGCAAGGCCTTGGGCGATGCCGGCCACCTGCTTAGCTACGCGTGCATCCTTGAGCGCGCCGCTATCGTCGAAGGCTTCATACGCCTTGGACACGGCCACTTGATCCGGCAGTACGATGACGCCGATGTTGCCCAGAATGGCCCGCAGGTGCACGAGGCCGCGCAGACCACCGAGCCCACCTGGCGAAGCACTGAGCAGAGCCGCAGCCTTGCCACGAAAAGCGGAGAGCGGCGGCTCGTTGTCCGTCTCAGCGCGTGACGCCCAGTCGATGGCGTTCTTCAGCACAGCGGTGACGGAGCTATTGTATTCTGGCGAGGCGATGAGCAACCCATCGTGAGTGGCCAGCAGCGCCTTCAGCTTCTTCGCATTCTCAGGCAGCCCACTGGCGCTTTCCAGGTCCTCGTCGAAGAGCGGCAGCGGATAGTCGCGCAGGTCGATGAAGGTGACCTCAGCCCCGGCAGCGCTCGCGGCTTCACCAGCAGCCTTGGCCAGCAGCTTGTTGTAAGAGGCAGCGCGTGTGCTACCAGCAAAGGCGACGATTTTCGGAGCGGACATGCGCCGACAGTGACCACAGATGCACGAAGAGCAAGCGTCGCGACGATTCCGCGCTACGATTCGCCGCCATGACTGCCTTTGTCGATGTGACCTGCCCCAGTTGTTTTGAGGAGTTCGGTGTGCCTGCACCAGCGCCGATGGAGTGCCCGTGCGATGTGGACTACGACTGCGAGATCTGCTGCCGCCCGCTACGCATCAGCTTCTGGGCGGACGAGGAGGACGGCTTCGTCGAGGGCGAGGCGTATGGCCTGGGCGATTAGCTAGGGCTTATGGATGACATCGTCACCGGTGAACAAGTCCTTGTCGGGGCCTGCAGAGCGGATCTCCATTTTCGTGCTGGACTCCGGGTGGAACCAATAAGGGGTGCCCCAGCGGTCCACCAGCTTGCCGTCGCGAATGGCGGGGCTGTTCGGGGGAAAGACGCGTCCCTGATGGCCACCAGTGCCGGTGAGCGCGGCGGTAATGTCGTCGTTCTGGCCGATGGGATTGCCACCGAGAGCCTTGCGATACACGTCGACGAATTCGGCCACGATTTGCACATCCTCGTGGGCCGTGTGCTCAGGCGCGTTCAGGCGGTCCGCCTGGGCCTGGAGCACAGGGTCGAGGAAGACGGGCGCGGGGCGCGCAGGGGGCGTGGTGGTGACGGCAGGCTTGGCGGCTTGGGCCTTGGCCTTTTGCTCCAGCGCACGATCGATCTCGGGCGAGTTCACGGCCTGAAACATCCACGCCACCAGGACGGCGAGCACGATGACAAGCAGGGTGAGAATGTAGGGACCAGGGCGCTGCGGCAGAGGCATGGGGGTGACCTAGACGCTGTAGTCGAAGATGTCGAGATTCTTGGCGACGAGTTCACTGGTCCCGATGCCGTTGGGCATGAAGCGACCCAGGTTGGGGAAGACTGTGCCGAGATTCGAGTCACTGACCCCGAACCACTTGCCAATCGTGGCCGCATACTGATCAACGGAGGTGGAGGGAATCCAGCGCCCACTGCTGCCGGAGCAGTCGAGGTATTGGGCACCCACATTGCTTGTGGGACCGCCTTTGATCAGGCTGGGGAAGCGGCCATAGATTTGCTTGCCCTTGACCGCGCCGCCCATGATGAGGGAGTGGCCACCCCAAGCGTGGTCAGAGCCGCCAGTGCTGTCACTCTTGTTCGGGTTGAACGTGCGGTTGAAATCAGACGCGGTGAAGGCGCACACATTGTCCCACATGCCGATGGCCTGCATCGCATCGCGGAAGGCGCGCATGGAGCGAGCCAGTTGGTTAACGAGGCTGTAGTGGCCGGCGGTGGTGCTGTTGCTAGGAATCTGCGAGGCGTGGGTGTCCCATCCGCCGATTTGCACGAAGAAGATCTGCCGCCGGTTGGACAGCACGGAGTTCCCCGCGATCATGCGCGCCACGGTCTTCATCTGATTAGCAATGTCGGGCAACTGAGGATTGTAGAGGCCGCTGGGGAACCAGTTGGTGAAGTGCGCGTTCAGGGTGGGATTCGGAGAACTGGTCACGGAGAGCGCGCTGCCGACCAGGCCCTCGGACACCCGCGCATTCTGCGGCACACTGACGTAAGTCTGGTCGAAGAGGCTGGCGTGGCTCATGGCCAAGACCTGCTCCAGAGCACGCAGGCGATAACCGGCAGAGCTGTTGCTGTAGTTCGTCCCAGATAGCGGATCACTGCCCGTGCCGAGAGGAGCCAAAGGATTGTATTTCCCAGTGGGGAGTGAGGCGGGGTTCGAGTAGTCGGGTTGCAGCGCTGCATTGCGCAGGGCACCGCCGTAGCTGGTGCTCGGTGAGCCGCCGCTGAAATTCGCATTCAAGGCTGACACCGCCCCCGAGGAGTTCATGAAATAAGGACTTTCGGAGACGCCGACCTGAAAGCTATTCACCCCCGCGATAGAGACTGAGAATGATAGGTCGCCCTCATTTAGGCCTGCCATAAGGTCGGCCATGCGCCCGCCCCAGCCGCTGGTGAAGGGTCGATCCGACAGGGAGGACTGCCACTGCACCTGCTGGTCCGAGTGGGAGAAGAGCTGTGCGGGCTTGGCGGAGGTGGGCAGCGTGTTGAAGTTCCCACGGGTCACATTCTGCGTGCCGACCAGGGTTCCCACGTTCGCCATGACACCAAGCTCGCCAGCCTCAAAAAGATTGGCCAAGGGATACGCGGCGGGGTGCAGGGCCATGTTGCCCTGCGTATAGCCATCGCGCGCCACGGGGTCGAACTGACTGGTGCCACTGCCGCCGTTGATGGGCGTGATGCGGCTGGTGACTTGATCCGTGGAGACGCTGGTGCCGTTCCAGTAGCCGTTGGCAGCATTCCCAGGAGTGAAGTCGAACTGCGAGTCGGCGAGCGCGAGC
>CAXNNN010000468.1:0-3489 GCA_964203095.1 Verrucomicrobiaceae bacterium
CTGATGGGCATGGCCAATGTGCGCCTCTCAGACGACTTGCTCGACAAGGCAGATCGACTGCAAAAGCTCTCGCACACTGTCATCTTCATCGCGGTCGATGGCAAGGTGGCCGGTCTGTTCGCGGTCGGCGACAAGCTGAAGGAAACCACAGCAGAAGCAGTGAAAGGTCTGCAAGCCCTGGGCCTGCGCGTGGTCATGCTGACCGGCGATCACGCCAGCACTGCGCAGCGCGTGGCCATGGACCTCAACATTGATGAAGTCGTCGCCGGGGTGACACCCGAAGAGAAGCTGTGCGAGGTGTATCGAGCCCGCAACGCCGGGCGCAAGGTCGTCGTCGCAGGCGACGGTATCAATGACGCCCCCGCTCTCGCCGCCGCGCAGGTCGGCATCGCCATGGGCACCGGCACCGACGTGGCCATGCAAAGCGCCGACATCACCCTGATGAAAGGTGACCTGGGCGGCATCCTGCAAGCCTTCAACGTCAGCCGCGCCACGATGAAGATCATCCGCCAGAATCTCTGGTTCGCCTTCCTCTACAACGGCCTTGGCATCCCGCTCGCCGCCGGTGTGCTCTACCCACTGACCGGTTGGCTGCTCAGTCCCATGATCGCAAGTGCAGCGATGAGTTTGAGCAGTTTGTGTGTGATCTTGAATAGCCTCAGGCTGCGGAGCGTGGGGGCGTAAAAAGGTTCTGACTAAAGTCGCAGACTTTCTGGTCTAGCGTCTAGCGCCCCATCGCCTTGTTCACCGTGACCCACGCGGTCGCAGCTCGCACCTGACTGGCGACAGCATCGTTTTGCGCCTGAAGTGCGACGCGTTCGGCATCCAGCACATCCAGGAAATTAGCAACGCCATCCTTGTAGCGCTGGCGGGCCAATGACGCGGCTTCTTCGGCGGACTTCGACGACTCGCGCAGGTAGCTCAGGCGCAGGCGCTCGCGATCATACTCAGTCAGGGCGTTCTCGGCTTCTTCCAGCGCTTGCAGGACGGTCTGCTCATAGGTGGCCAGCGCGGCTTCCGCACGAGCACCCACTGCTTTCACCTGCTGGCGCACACGACCGAGATCAAACGCGGGCCAACTGAGGCGCGGGCCAATGTTGTAACCCGCGGCCCCACTGCGCGCGACGTTGCTCAACGTGCTGCCTTCCAAACCGATGCTGCCATTGAAGGTCACGCGTGGAAACAGGTCGGCGGCGGCGATGCCAACACGGGCCGTCGCTGCGGCAAGGTTGCGCTCGGCGACACGAATGTCCGGGCGCTGACGCAGCACGTCGGTCGGCTTTGATAAGCTGATTTTCGACGGCGTGCTCGGCATCGTCTTGGCACCTCGAAGCTGACCACGCAGCGCCGATGGCGCGACACCGCACAGCACCGCGATGCGATGGGCGCTCTGGTCGATGCTGGTCTGGAACTGCGGCACGCTGGCCAGCGTCGCATTCCATTGCGCACGAGCGCGAGCGACATCGAGCTGCGTGCCACGTCCACCTTGAAGCGACGCCTCGGCAATGCGCAACGAGTCGGCTTGGTTGGTTGCGTTTTGCTCGGCGACGTTGAGCTGCGCCTGCGCACCGCGCAGCAACAAATAGTTCACCGCGACCTCCGCACGCAGAGCGATCAGCAAGGCATCGCGCTCGGCCTGCACGGCTTCCTCGGTGGCAAGCGCGGCCTTCACGGCATTGCGCACACGGCCATACAAATCGAGTTCCCAGGTGGCATCCAGGCCTGCATCGTAAAGCTCCGAGCGCTGCGTCGTACCGCTGAAAGACTGAGCCTTGCTGGCCTGCGAGTTCGAGTAGCCCGCACCGCTGTTCACCGTCGGCAACAAGTCGTAGCGCGCCTGCGTCCACAGTGCGCGCGCTTCCTTCAAGCGTGCATCGGCGACTTTGAGATCACGATTTTGCTCTTCGGCTTGAGTGATCAATGAGTTGAGCTGCGAGTCATTGAAGCGCTTCCACCATTGCGACTCCGCCGATGTTGAAGCGCCCGCTGGTATCGTTGCAAAGCTGCCAGGTGCATCGGGCTTGGGTTCTAGGTAGCGTGGGCCGACGGTGCAGCCAGCCAACGACATCATGACAAGGAGCAGGGACATTCTTGTCCCCAAGGCCGGGGGACATTCTTGTCCCCCATCACGAAGCGCACTGCCGGGACAGGAATGTCCCGAATCCTTGGCGACAGGAATGTCGCGACTCCTTGGGCTGGTGCCCTTGCGTGGTAAAACAGTCATCATCAGGAAGCAGAAGGTTGGCGGCGCTCCGCGAGCCAGCGCAGCACGACATAAAACACGGGCGTGAACAGCAGGCCAAAGAACGTGACGCCCAACATGCCATAAAACACAGCCGTGCCTAGCGCCTGTCGCATTTCCGCACCGGCACCCGTGGCGAGCACCAGCGGCACCACGCCCAGGATGAAGGCAAAACTGGTCATCAAGATCGGGCGCAAACGCAGACGGCAGGCTTCCACCGCCGCATCGAAACGGTTCATGCCCTCGTCCTGCTTTTGCTTGGCAAACTCGACAATGAGGATGGCATTCTTTGCTGCGAGACCGACCAGCACAACCAGACCAATCTGCGTGAAGATGTTGTTGTCCATGCCACGCAGCCACACGCCACCGACGGCGGACAGCAGGCACATGGGCACGATCAAGATGATCGCCAGTGGCAGGTTCCAGCTCTCATACTGCGCGGCGAGCACAAGGAAGACGAAGATCACGCACAGCGGGAAGATGTAGAAGATGGTGTCACCCGCGAGGATCTGCTGATAGGTCAGGTCGGTCCATTCAATCGCGAAGCCATCGGGCAGATGCTCCTTCGCCAAGCGCTCGACTTTGGCAATCATGTCCCCAGAACTGACTTCGGGCAGCGTGTTGCCATTGATGTCGGCGGAGTAGTAGAGGTTGTAGCGCTGCACACGATCCGCACCGCCGCGCTTGCTGATCTTCACCAGAGAGCCCAGGGGCACCATTTCGCCCCGCTGATTGCGGATCTTGATCCGCAAGATGTCCTGGGGGTCTGCGCGGTGACCTGATAGGTGCGGCCGAACAGGTTGAAGTCATTCACATACACGGAGCCGAGATAGACTTGCAGCGCCTCGTTCAACTCCGACAAAGACACGCCCATCGTCTTGGCTTGGGCGCGGTCGATGTCGATGTGGAACTGCGGCACGTTCGCGCGGAAGCCGGTGATCAACGAAATCAAGCCCGGCTCCTGCTGCGCGGCGGTGAGCAGTTTTTGGGTTGCGGCTTCCAGCGCTGGCAGGCCCGCATTGTTCAGGTCCTGCACTTGAATCTTGAACCCCCCAGCATTGCCCAGACCACGAATCGGCGGTGGCGGCAGCACCAGCACGCGCGCCTCTTGAATACCCGAGAAGGCCTTGCGGATGTTCGCCAGCAGCGCATCACCACGCAGTTGTGCATCTTTGCGATCATCGAACGGGTCTAGCACCAGGAACGCAGCGCCGACATTGCTTTGATTCGCCTGAAGCACGGACGAG
>CAXNNN010000469.1:0-3485 GCA_964203095.1 Verrucomicrobiaceae bacterium
GTTCATGCGGGCCAGAACAGGTGACGTGCCGGTTGTTGATTGGTGCCTTTGAGCCAGCGATGCTGAAGATGAAAGTGGGTGACCTGATGCAGACGCTTCACGCTGCTGCGATCAGGATTCCAGACCAGCATGGCGAGCGCGTGCAGGCCGATGATTCCATCACTGGGCAAGCCGTTCTCGATGTTGTTCTTGTGGACGATGCTCATGGCGTTCTCGTCGTCTGTGTTGATCTCGCCACTCTGAAGATCCACGCGCACTTGCAGGCACACCCAGGAGCGCAGTTCGGCATTCGGACCGCTGGCGAGCTTGAGCTTCGGCACGGCCTGCGCGCCATCAAGCGGCACCCCATTGATCGTGGGGATGCGATTGTTCAAGGTGCCCGTGCCCACGGTGACTTCTTTGCCACTCAGCATGACGCGGAACGGATGATCCCAGGTCGAGGCTTGCAGATCAGCGACAATATAAGTCCCGTTGGGTGTGCGAGTGAGACGAATGCCCCGCCCCGCCAACACGCGAAACTGCTTCGCCCAGTTGAGCAGCTTGTTCCAGGCCGGTAGGATGGCATCGCCGCGCTGCACATAGAGTTCACGCACATCCATGGTTCAGCGCTGGATGAGGCCGTAGATCGCGTCCGGCCACTTTTGTCCTGGTTTGCTCAGCATCCACTCCTCCGCGATCTCAAACACGTTGCCTCGTTTGTTCACCTTCGGTGGCATGATCAACCAGTTGCGATCGGTGGGAGTTGGAAGGCCTTCCGGCAAGCGGTCCCGCGTGGTGCCCACCTTTTGCAGCAGATCACTCGGCACGCTGCGGCGCAGGTAGGTATGCCGAAACACCGCATTGAGCACCAGGTAGGTGGTGACCCCGAACATCGGGTTCTTGTCAGTGGACGAGCGACTGCCGCCCAAACCCGTGCCTGCGCCTTTGCTGCTCGGCGTCTTCTCCGGGAACACGATGCGGCCGTCGGCATTGAGCGAGCCACCGAACTGCGTTTTGAGGCGATCAATCGAAGGATGGCTTTCGATAGGTTCCTCGCGGAACATCGAATCGAACTCGAAGGTGTCCTTGTCGCCGTTCTCGCCTTCTGAACCTTCGTAAGTGATCGTGGCCTGGAAAGAGCCATCCTCAAGTTGCGTGATCGCGCGTCGTGTCTCCGGCAGACCCAGCACGGAACTGCCGACCGACAGCCCTTCACTGAGCGTCGCGCAATTCCATGGCACCGCGACGGTGATGAGACCGCGTTCATCGCGACCACCGGACAGGCCTAGCATTTGAAAGGGAGCACTCATGCAAACCGGGCGGTCATGTCGAATGGCATGACGGGAGCCGCAGTTACCGCGCGTGGTGCAACGGGCTTGTCGAGCTTGCGGTTCATATCACCGAGCTTCTTGTCGATGGCATCCAGCTTGGCTGTTTGCTTTTTACTTTCATCCAGGATCAGCTCATTGGCGCTGCGCCCCATGATCAAGTTGATGGCTGAGGCGAACAGTCCCGGTGTGGCGCGTGTCTTGCCCGCGTCGTCCATCGGCAGCGTCTTCGCAGGCGTTGCAGCGGTGGTATCTGCGGGCTTCGCGACGGACTGCGCGTTGGCCTGCGCCTGTTCGCTGATGCGTTTTGCCGCATCAGTGAAACGCGACTTCTCATCGTCCGTCTCAAACACCTTGGCTGCCTTCTGGAAGTTCTGCGCGAACCGTTGACCAACGTTGGTGAGTGTCTCCTCCATCCGCTTCTGCGCTGCCTCCATCGCCGGGCTCAGTTGATCGGTGCCAGAATGGAAATTGTCCTGCGCCATCGAGCGTGCTTCGCGGGCGATGTCCTTCAACAACTGATCCGAATCACCGAGAAGGCTGCTCGCGCCAGGGATGTCTTTGAGGTTCGCGATGGCTTGGGCGATGAACTCCAGCAACGCAGCTCCAAAGGTGCGGGCGATACCGAGCAGCACGTTGCCGAGGCCCATCCAGAAGTCGCCGGTGGTGAGAATCGAGAACATGGCGATCACGTTCTTCACATCCTCGACGAGCATTTGCACCGCAGCGAAGAACGAGGCCACCAGCCCCGCGTAGAGCAGATTGACTGACTCCTTGATGGCGATGATGAGGCCATCCTTCACCAACTGCCCGGCCAACGCGAAGTCGATGGTTTGCCAGGCGGCTCGGACCCACTGCACGGCAGACATGATCGCATCTCCAAAGCGCTGCCCGATGCCAGCCAAGTCGAGTTGGTTGAAGGCATCGAAGACCGGCATGAGATGCTCTACCAGGCGCGAGCCGAGGCCGACGAAGAACCCTTGAACCTTCTTGAACGCACCGCCCAGGATGTCGGAGGCACGGTCAAAGTCGGCGGCGCTACCATCGAGGATGCGTGATTGATCGCCGAGTTGTTCGCGCGCAAACGCCATGGCCCCGGCATCACCGAACAGCGCAAGCATCTCTGTGCCCTTGCGTCCAAACAAGTCCATCGCGGTCTGAGTGCGGAGCATGGGGTTTTCAATGCCAGCGATGGCTGCACCGACCTGCTCAAAGGCATCGACCGAATCCATGTTCAGCATTGCCGATGGATCGAGGCCGAGTGATTGAAAGGTCTGCATCTTTGCCGGATCGGTCTGTGCATTGGCAATCGCGTCCTGCAACTTCTGCACCACGGTTGCAGCGGTTTCGCCTTCCATACCGGCATTCGCGAGTGCGGTTTCAAGCACCTGCGCCTTGCCTGCTGTAGTGCCCATGCGCGTGGCTGCATCAGTGAGATGACCACCCAGATCGAAGGCGTTCTTTAAACCCAGGCCGAGTGCCGCAAGCGTGACACCAGCAGCGGTTGCGGCTGCCGTGATGCCGGTGACGAGCATGGGACCAATACCACCCACAGCTTGATTCAAGCCGGAGGTGAGCGAAGAACCCAAACCTGCGCCGGTGCTTTCGGTCTTCGCCTTGAACGAGCGCAGGTGGTCCTGCGCCTGTTTGAGCGAGGCTTGGAACTTGGAAATCTCCAAGGCGAGTTCTGCGGTGATCGCGGCCATGCTGTTATTTGAATCCAGCCCTCTTTGCTGCCTTGGCCATGAAGTCCTTCAACTGGCGGTTCATCTTGTTGCGCTGCAAATGCAATGCCTGCTGCAAGCGGCTGCGCAGCTTGGACATCTCCGACGCATAGGGCACGGCGTTGGTGGCACGGATGGTGATGTCCTTGTCGGTGACGCTGATGTTCATCATGCCGGGACCGTCATTGCGCCAGATCCAGGCGGGCGGCTTCAAGCCCAGCTTGGCAGCGGCCTCGTTCCAGCCGGATGCGAGTTTGCCGACATGTTGCTGCTTGGCCTTGAGGTAGGCTTTCAGTTTGTCCATGGGCACCAGGATGCGGGGTGTGACTTCTTTGCGGATGCGACCGCGGACACGTTTTGATTCGATGATGCTGGCCACGTCCTGGTGCTCCGCACGCTTCGCGTTCACGCCCTTCACCACCTTCAGCGCATCGGTCTTCACGTTCCGGGTTCC
>CAXNNN010000470.1:0-3484 GCA_964203095.1 Verrucomicrobiaceae bacterium
ATGGTCGGAACCATGCAATCCTCCCCCGGACTTACCCGCGTGCTAGTCATCGACGATGACCGCAAGCTTTGCCGCCTGATCACCGACTACCTTAGCCCTCTCGGCTACGACGTCCAGTCCGTGCACACTGGGCCGGAAGGCGTGCAGCGCGCAGTTGCTGAGACATGGCATGCCTTGATCTTGGACCTGATGCTGCCAGGCATGGATGGCTTCGAGGTGTTGAAACGCATCCGCGCCAAATCGAATGTGCCAGTGCTCATGCTCACCGCTCGTGGTGATGAAGCGGACCGCATCGTTGGTCTTGAAATCGGAGCGGATGATTACTTGCCGAAGACCTTCTCTACACGCGAGTTGCTGGCTCGTCTTCGTGCGGTGACACGCCGCTCGGCCTTGGTGCAGAAGGTGGAGGTCGAGGCCCCACCGATCAAAGAACTGGTCATCGGTCCCGTGCGCTTGAACCTGGATGCACGCGTGGCGAGCATGGAGGACAAGCCCGTCGCCTTGACTCCGGTGGAGTTCGACATCCTCTCCACGCTGATGAAGGCCAAGGGCCGTATCAAATCGCGTGAGCAATTGATCGAGTCGCTGAGGGATCGCGAGTTCGAGGTCTTTGATCGCAGCATCGACGTACACATCGCCGCGCTGCGCAAGAAGCTGGGCGACGACGCCCACCAACCCTGCTACATCCGCACCGTGCGCAGCGCGGGTTACATGTTCATTCATCCCGGAGCCTAATTCATGAAACTGCGCCTGCCGCTCTACGCCCGTATCGTCTTCTGGTTCCTGCTCAATGTGGCGGTGCTAGCGCTGTCCTTTTATCTCGTTGTGCGGGTTCAGTTTCGTCAAGGCATGAACACGGCTTTGGGCAGTCTGGCGGGGGATCGCCTTCAGTTGTTGGCGCAGGAGCTGCACTTTACCCTAGCCAAGCAACCACCCTCCGAGTGGACGGCCACTTTGCAGAAGCTCGGCGCAGCGCATGATGCGAAGATTGCCCTCTACCATCTGCCTGACGTGTTCGTGGCGGGCGATACGCTTGTCATACCGCCGGAGGTTCATGACGAGGCTGACGCATTGTTCCCCGATCCCTCACGGCGCGGACCACCCGGCAATGATCGCCCACCGCCCCGACGCGGGCCGCCCCCGCGCGACGAATCCCTTTTTGGCGATAGCTTCCTGGATGCCTTTGCCGAAGACGAGGCCCACAACCCGCCCGATCAAAGGGAGCGTCCCTGGCCGACCCGTCTCGGCTTGTTCATGAAGAAGGCCAAGGCCGATGGTCAGAATTGGGTCGGCGTGCGTTTCCCGCCACCCCAACGCAGCATGTACAATGAAGGCCCACTCATGCTCATGATTGTTAGCAGTTCCATCACCGTCAATGGGCTGGTCTTTGATGTCAAGCCATGGCTCTGGGGCTTCGGCGGGGCACTGGCCGTGTCCACCCTGCTCTGGCTGCCCTTCGTCCGAGGCATCACGCACAGCATTCGGCAGACCATGGACGCCACCGAGCTGATTGCGCGTGGTAAGTTCGACGTGCGCGTGCCTGAGGATCGTGGCGATGAATTGGGTCGCATGGCGCAGGCGGTCAATCGCATGGCTGTGCAGCTCGACGGTTACGTGCGCGGCCAGAAGCGCTTCCTCGGCGACATCGCGCATGAACTCTGCTCACCCATCGCCCGCATGGAGATGGGGCTCGGCATTCTCGATCACAAGCTGGGCGAAGAGCACGCCGAGAACCTGAACGATGTGAAGGAAGAGCTGCGCGACATCTCCGCCATGGTCAATGAGCTGCTGTCCTTCTCCAAGGCCGCCGTGGGCATGGACTCGATGACGCCCGAGCCCGTGATGCTGCGCGCCGTGATCGAGGAAGTGCTGCATACCGAAGACCTGCCCGCCGACCTGGAGTGGGTGGAAATCTCGGACTCCCTCATCGTCCTCGCCCACTATGACCTGCTGAAGCGCGCTATCGGCAACGTGCTGCGCAACGCCATGCTGCACGGAGCCCCGCCCATCGAGATCAGCGCCGAGCGCAGCCATGGCCACATCGTCCTCAGCATCGCCGACTCCGGGCCCGGCGTGCCTGCCGACAGCCTGCCCCGTCTGTTCGATCCCTTCTACCGCGTCGATACAGCCCGCGCCCGCGAAACCGGCGGCACGGGGCTTGGGCTCGCCATTGTCAAAACCTGCGTGGATGCCTGTGGCGGCACGGTGAGTGCCAAGTGTGCCGAGCCGCACGGGCTAGAGATCGTGATCACGCTGCCTGCGGTGTGAGGGGGAAGGGGAGTGATGAGTGGCTGGCGTGGAGTATCTCGGTGCAGAAAGTTGCAGCGGCTTTCCCGATGATGGGAAGGTCGGTGCAGAAAGTCGCAGTGGCTTTCTCGACGGTGGGAAGGTCATTCCGAAAACGCGGAGGTGCCTTCCCGCTGTCGGGAAGGTCGTTCCGAAAACGCGGAGGTGCCTTCCCACAGTCGGGAAGGTCGTTCCGAAAACGAGGAGGTGCCTTCCCACAGTCGGGAAGGTCGTTCCGAAAATGCGGAGGTGCCTTCCCACTGTCGGGGGAGTCGTTCCGAAAACTCGTAGGTGAGGCCATCGGGGCTCCACCCACGATGCCTGCTCGCCCCACGCATTTCAGGTTGAACCCGACCGCGCTCTGCCTCACAGACGCAGCCTTGCTTTTACAATCATGCTGAAATCATCTGACAGCCGCATCTTGGTCACGGGCGGCGCTGGCTTCATTGGCAGCGCGCTCGTGTGGGAACTCAATCGCCGTGGGTTTGAAAACATCCTCATCTCTGACCGCCTGGGCACGGATGAGAAATGGCGTAATCTGGTGCCGCTGAAGTATGCTGACTACATTGACGCGGACGATTTGCTCAAGCGCGTGGAGGCGCAGCCAGCCTCGCAGGGGCAAGTCGAATTGGTGCTGCATCTCGGGGCGTGCTCGGCGACGACGGAGCGCGATTCCAACTACCTGATGCGCAACAACGTGGACTACACCCGCACGCTGGCTGAGTGGGCCGTGGCGATGAATGCGCGCTTTGTTTATGCTTCCTCCGCTGCCACGTATGGCGATGGCTCGCTGGGCATGGATGATCGCATGACAGATCTGCACAAGCTGCGGCCGCTGAACATGTATGGCTACAGCAAGCACCTCTTTGACCTGCAAGCGCAGCGCACAGGGTTGATGAAGCGCATCGTGGGCCTGAAATACTTCAACGTCTTCGGCCCGAACGAGGACCACAAGGCGGACATGCGCAGTGTGGTGCACAAGTCCTTTGCGCAGATCCTCACGACTGGTCGCGTGCAGCTCTTCAAGAGCCATCGCCCCGACTTTAAGGATGGCGAGCAGATGCGCGACTTCTTGTATGTGAAGGACGCGGTGAACATGACGCTGCACCTGGCCTCGTCACCGCTCGCCTCCGGCCTTTACAACCTGGGCAGCGGGGTGCCGCACACCTGGGTGCAACTGGCGACCGCCATCTTTGGC
>CAXNNN010000471.1:0-3470 GCA_964203095.1 Verrucomicrobiaceae bacterium
CGCTCAGCTTTTGGTTGCCGACCACAGTGAAGAATCTTTCCGGCGGCTCTGATCAAATGACACTGCTTTACAGTGGCCTCTACTACAGTTGCGGCATTCTCAGCGTGCTCATCTCCGGCCAGACGGCGGATAGAACGGGAGATCGCAAATGGCACGCGGCTGGCGGCATGATCGCCACCGGCATCTTCCTCATGTGCAGCACGATTCCAGGACAATCCTTCGACACGCAGATGATCTGGCTCTGCCTCACGGCGTTCGGCGCGTTCTTCTGGATCGCACCGTTTTGGACACTGCCATCGCTCACTCTCACCGCCTCCGCCGCAGCAGTGGCCACCGGTTTGATCAACATGGGGGCCAACCTCGCCGGCTACGCAGGCAATCACGTCACCGGCTGGCTGCGCACACATGGCTACGGCGAAATGCAGTGCCTCCACTTCCTCGCTGCCTGCTTCATCGTCGGTGGCATCATCATCAGCTTTCTACGTCTCAAACCACGTAGGTTGGAGTGATGGAGCAATGGAGTGGTGCGCCACTTCAACTCCTCCATTTCTCCATCAATCCACTTCTCCATCAATCCACTCGTTCATGACCTCATCCCCCCTTCAACTCTACCGCACCATGCTCACGATCCGCATGGTGGAAGAACGCCTGGCAAAATCGCATCAGCGCGGACTCATCCACGGTGCATGCCACACCTATGTCGGCGAGGAGGCCATCGCCACAGGCGTGTGTGCGCATTTGCACGAAGCGGATGCCGTCTTCAGCACGCATCGCGGTCATGGTCATGCCCTCGCCAAAGGCATGGAGCCGTGCCAACTCATGGCGGAACTCTATGGTCGCGAGACAGGTTGCTCGCGCGGTCGCGGTGGCTCCATGCATCTTTTTGCGCCGGAGATCGGCATGATGGGCACCAGCGGCATCGTCGGTCCCTGCATCCTGCAAGCCACCGGCGCGGGCTATAGCTCTTTGATCATGAAGACCGGCAATGTCGGCGTCGCTTTCTTCGGTGATGGCGCGGCGAACAACGGCGCGTTTCACGAAGGCCTGAACATGGCGACCATCTGGAAGCTGCCGGTGTTGTTCGTGTGCGAGAACAACCAGTTCGCCACCGAGGTTCCGTTTTCCAGCGTTGCGGGCAATCCCAGCGTAGCAGCGCGCGGCGCGGCGTATGGCATCGCAAGCATCGAAGTGGATGGCAACGATGTGCTCGCTGTGGAAGCCGTGGCCCGCGAGGCCGTGACGCGTGCCCGCAACGGCGAAGGCCCGACGCTCATCGAATGCAAAACCTACCGCACCCGTGCACACGCTGAAGGCATGGGCGATTTCACTTACCGCACCCGTGAAGAGGTGGAGCAGTGGAAAGCACAATGTCCCATCGCTCGATTGAAGAAGCATTTGCTGGATCAAAAACTCGCGAGTGATGCCGAGCTAACTGCCATCGAACAGGAGATCGCCGCACTTACCGAAACGGCGCATGAGTTTGCCGAAAAGAGCGCCTACCCAACGGCCGAGAGCGCCACCACTCACATCTATGCAGCCCCACGCAGCGGACCTCTGCGTGATGTGCCTGCACCAAACGCCAGCACTCGCGAGTTGACCTTCATGAAGGCGACGCTCGAAGCGCTGACCGAGGAGATGGCACACAATCCGAAGATCTTTGCCATGGGCGAAGGCATTGGTGTCCGCGGCGGCAATTTCGCCACCACCAGCGGCTTGTTTGCGATTCACGGTGAAGCGAGGTTGCGTGACACACCCATCTGCGAGCGCGGTTTCGTGGGGCTCGCTGGAGGCGCGGCAATGACTGGAACTCGACCAGTGATTGACTTCATGTTTGCCGACTTTGTGCTCGATTCCGTGGGCGAGATCGTCAATCAGATCGCCAAGATGCAATACATGAGCAGCGGGCGCCTGAAGATGCCCGTATTGATGCGCGGCTGCATCGGCATCGGTCACGCAGCGGCCACGCATCACAGCGGCAGTTACTACTCGATGTATGCTCACTTCCCCGGTCTACGTGTCGTGGTGCCTTCGTCACCGCGCGATGCGAAAGGCCTGCTCAAAACCGCGCTTACATGCGATGACCCCGTGCTCTTCCTCGAACATCGCGAGCTGATGACCGTCAAAGGCCCTGTGCCGGAGGAAGAATACTTCATCGACTTCGGCAAAGCCGCCATCGTGCGCGAAGGTAGCGATGTCACCGTTGTCGCCCTTGCTCTGATGGTTCACAAGACACTCGCTGCCTGTGAGACCCTCGCGAAGGAAGGCATCTCCGTTGAACTCATCGACCCACGCACCGTCGCGCCACTTGATGTGGAAACCATCATTCAGTCCGTCGCAAAGACAGGCCGACTGATCATTGTGGACGAAGACTTCGCCCACTGCGGCATCGGAGCCGAGATCGCCGCGCAACTCGCCGACCGCGGCTTCGACGAACTTGACGCCCCTATCCGCCGACTCAACGGCAAACCCTCACCCACGCCCTACAGTCCCACACTTGAGGCAGCCGTAGTGCCGAATGTCGAAGCCATTGCAGAAGCCATTCGCAACCTTTGCGCTGAATAGACAACGCCATGCCCATCTACATCACATTACCCCGGCTCGGCTGGTCCATGGAGGAAGGCAAGTTCCTCGCCTGGCTCAAGAAAGATGGCGACTTCATCAAAGAAGGCGATCCGCTCTTCACACTCGAAAGCGACAAAGCCGCGCAAGAAGTTGAAGCCATCGATAGTGGCCTCTTGCACATCGCATCCAATGGCCCCAAGCCGGGCGACGTTATCAAAGTCGGGCACGTGCTCGGCTACTTGCTCGCAGAAGGTGAGACGATGCCTGTCGCTACTGCGCCAACGGTCCCAACAGCACCACCTCACGTTGAGACCACCATACCTATCAGTGACCCGATTCCGGAGCCAATCGTGAAGCCGATCACGAAGCCGATGCCAGAGGAAACTCCGGCCAGTCCCCGCGCGCGCCGAGCCGCCAAAGAGCATCGCGTTGATCTCGCCAAACTCGCACCCACCGGAAAAGGCGGCCGCATCCGCGAGTGCGATATCCTCGCCGCAGCCACTTCTACCTCGACCTCCGGCATGAAACAGGTGCCGCTCACGCCCATGCGGCGCACCATCGCTGCACGACTCATGCACAGCCGCCAGACGACCGTTCCCGTCACCATCACCGCCCGCTGCGATGCTACCGCGCTGCTCGCCTTTCGTCAGCAGCTCAAATCCATCACTTCCTCACTCCAACACTCCATCCAGGTCGTCCCCACCATCAATGACATCTTCGTCAAACTCACCGCCGCCGCCTTGCGCCAGCATCCCATGCTCGCCGCCACTTGGGCAGAAGATCATCTCCTGCTCCCTGAAAGCATCCACCTCGGCATCGCTGTGGACACCGAAGCAGGCCTGCTCGTCCCCGTCATCCGCGACGTAGGCACCTCCACGCTCACCCAGATCGCGGCGCAATTGCAGAAG
>CAXNNN010000472.1:0-3469 GCA_964203095.1 Verrucomicrobiaceae bacterium
CTGGCTGCGCTAAGCGTAGAGTAGGTTGCTGCTACTTTGAAGCTCTTGCGCCACGTCTGCGACGGGCTTGCCAAGGCTGAGCAGGCCGAGGGCCTGCTCCTTAAATTCGTGTGTATCACGCTGTTAGGTTCTCTGGCTCATGGAAGGACTTTCGTTTGTTGGTTTGTCCTTGAACCAGGAATCTGCAGCACCTCACCCTGCCCGCGCCTGATGCCGGGCGCGTGGTCCGTAACGACGGCTTCGTCTCCTACTTGTCCATCCAACTGGGTCGTAAGCCTGTTCCAAGCGGCATATGAGTTTCGCGCAGCGCGGTCCATTTAGCGCAGCAGCAACCCTCCGTCTCCGTGCCCTGGCGCGCAACGCCGACTCGTAACCTAGACACAAAGCCAAACAAGCCAGTGGCGGGTCCTCCGAAAGTCATCGCCCCCGAGCCCTCCGCACAGTAGCGACCGCGCCAAAGCCTGTCTTGCGCACCCTAGTACCCAACAAGCCAGCGGTCGCGAAGGCCCCTCCGGCCTCAGCGTCAAAGCCAGCGGCCACACCCGCTGCGGCAGACAAGGCCGAGCTTAAGACCAAGCCCTCACCCAAGATCTCAGTGCCTCCCCCAGTCCCAGCGAAATCAAACAGCGCAGCGAAGCCGACACTCGTGCCCGCACCAGCCCCATTCGCTAATCAACCTGTCGTATCCGCCTCGATCAACGAACTGTCTTATGGCGAGGTGATCGCCGGTCGTTCCAGCTTCGTTCGCAGTCCCTTCGCTATGAAGAAGCAGATCGTCGATGTGACAGGCTTGCGTCCCGAACTGGAACTGAAGTACCCGTTCACAGGCAAGCTCTTCCGCGTGCCTCTGGGTGAGCAGGCTTCAGCTAAGCTACTGGACAAAAAGAAGTAAAGCCGCCCTGCAAAAAGCGTGTCCGGCAATGCCGTCTCATGAGAGATAATAGCGCAACATGAACACGCACGAAAAACAGGCTGCCCAGATCTTCCTTGCGCACCACGACTTCGTCAAAGGTGTGGCGCTAAAGTATGCGCCATGGCCAGGTTTGATGGAAGACATCACTCAGCAGGTCTTCCTCGAATTCTTGCGCAAGGAGTCACAGTGGGATCTGGACAAAGACGTGCGGCCACTGCTGGCCACGATGACTCGGCACATCGCCATGCGCCTGTGGCGTGACCGGACCCGTGAGCAGCCCGATGTCGTGCAGAAGCTCGCGGATCACATTCGCCTGTTGGCCGAAGAGCGGGATCTACCGCCTCGCTACGAGGAAGAGATCGGCGTGCTTCGCGAGTGTTTGAATAAGCTACCCGAGAAGAGCCGCGAGCTTGTGCACTTGTATTATTACAACGACATCAGCACGCCAGAGATCGCGGATCAACTGGCCATGAAAGCCGACACAGTGTGCCGCGCTTTGTCCCGTGTGCGCGAAAAGCTGCGCGAATGCATCCAGCGCTCCATTCAAACGGGAGGCCCCGCTCATGCTTGATGCTGACACACTCATCCAGCACTACCTGGAAGGCACGCTCACGGAGACCGAAGCCGCTGCATTGCACGAGCAGTTCCAGCTCCACCCCGAACTCGGTAAGCAGCTGCTGGACCATGTCTCGATGGACGCGATGCTACGCGCTACCAAGCCATTGATCACGATGCCCAGCACACGGCTGGCACTGATGCCCAAGCGGCGCTTCACCATGGTCACGCTCAGCAGTGTCGCCGCCCTTGCCGCTTGCGCAGCGCTCATGCTGGGCTGGACTTGGCTACGGTTTGCGCCAGCCTCCGCCGACGAGGAAACCACCGCTTCCGTCGCTGTGCTCACGCGCGCCGTGAACCTGCAATGGCAAGGCGATACCATGAAGCCGGTCGCGGGCTCACCGCTCTCGCCCGGTTGGCTGCGGCTTAAGTCAGGGCTCGCTCAGATCGAGTTCTACCAGGGCGCGCGGGTTACACTTGAAGGCCCTGCTCAATTCCAACTCGTATCCTCAGGCGAAGCCTACTGCACCACGGGCAAGCTCAGCGCGCATGTGCCGCCACAGGCTAAGGGCTTTCGTATTCACACTCCACGCGGCACCATCATCGATCTCGGCACAGAATTCGGTTTGAACGTGAATCCCGAGTCCGCCGAGGTGCATGTGTTCGACGGCGAAGTCGAGCTGCATCAAGGCGAGGCCATGACCGCTTTGAAGGAGGGCCAAGCGGCAAGCTTGATCACCCCCGGTGCATCCACGCTTATGGCGGATGCCACCACCTTCGCTTCGTTGCGTGACTTGGAAGCTCGCTCGGCCGAATCTCAGCGCGTGAACTTCCTGCACTGGCAGGCACGCTCCACCCAACGCAATGCCGATCCTGACCTGCTGCTGCGCTTCGACTTCCAAGATGCCCTCGGCTCCCGCACCCTGCGCAATCACAGCCTACACAACCGCGCTGTGCCCGATGGCAGCATCGTCGGCAGTGCCTGGACTGAGGGCCGCTGGCCAGGCAAGCAGGCGCTGGAATTCCGCAACGTCAGCGACCGCGTGCGGCTTAACCTGCCGGAGGAAACCGCCGCCCTCACGCTCGCCATCTGGGTGCGTGTGGCGGGACTCGATCGCGCCTTCAACTCGCTCTTCATGTGCGAGGGCTGGAGCAATCGAAACATTCATTGGCAGATCACACGCGAAGGCAAGCTGCGCCTTGGCGTCGCAGGCATCCAAGGCAAAGGACACCACGACTACGATACCACGGCCCTGTTCACGCCTGAGCGCTTCGGCCAATGGATGCACCTCGCCACCGTGTTCGATCCGATAGCGCGCGAGGTGCGCCATTACATCAACGGTAGCCTGCAAGCCCGGGAACCAGTGAAGAACCTCTTCCCCCTGCGGCTCGTCACGGCTGAGCTGGGTAACTGGAACAATGGAACCCGCAGTGACCGCACCGCCGTTCGTCACTTCAGTGGAGCCATGGATGAGTTCGCAATATACACGCGCGCCTTGAACGACACCGAGATTGCCTTATTGGCTGAATGAGACTTGTTAGACCGAGCCACTTGACTTACCTTCATCCAGCAACGCCAACTCACTGAGCAATGTGGTTGCGTAGCTCCCTCTAGGCAGATCAAACTTGAGTTCGAGATCTCCATTGTCCTGGACGACGAGGTGCGGGGCAATGGGCCGGAGCCGCATGACACGACGCTCTTGCCGGAGGCCTGTGGACTCCAAGCCCGCCGTCAGTACTGGGTAGTGCTGCGCGGTCTCGATCTCCAATGCGCGAACCTCGCCGACACTGGACAACCCGCCCTGGCCCCAGAGCGGTGCCGTCAGCTCCACCACACCATTCGCAAAGCGCTCCGGCTCGTCACCACGATGCTTCTCCGGCAAAAGGATGGTGCCGTTGTCGGCGAAGCCATAGACCTCTCCCTTGAGCGCCTGGTCCCACGTGCCAGCGGCCATCCGTGCAGCCACCACGGCATTGAACACCTGGCTGCGCGCGGCAGAG
>CAXNNN010000473.1:0-3455 GCA_964203095.1 Verrucomicrobiaceae bacterium
GTAACGGAGACCTCGCCAGCGGCGCGCTCGGTGTAGAAGGCCTTCTCGAACTCGTAGCGCATGGGGATGTTGATGAGGAAAGCGTGGGCGCGCAGCATCTCTTGATCGAGCAGGTAAGCCTTCGTCTCGGGCGTCATGCCAGGGTCGCTCATGAGGCCGTCGAGCAGGATCATCTCGCCGAAGTTGGAGGCCGTCTCCGCCAACGTCATCGGGTAGTTCGCCGCGAAGGAACGCGCAGGCCGCAGCACGCAGGAGTGCCAAGCGTGGCCGACCTCGTGCGCCAGCGTGACCATGTCATGCACGGTGCTGTGGAAGGTCATGTAAACGCGCTCCTCGTGCTTGAGCTGTGAGCCGGTGCAGAAGGCTCCGGGGCGCTTGCCTGCGCGTGGTTGCGCTTCGATCCAACGCTGCGCGAGCATGTCGCGGAAATAGGAGCCGAGCTTGGGATACGCCGAGCTGAAAGCCTTATCGACGGTGGCACAGGCCTCGTCCCAGTTCAGGGGCTTCTCTTCAGGCGCAGCAATCTGGGGGGCCTCGAGATCGAAGTAGTGCAGAGCCGAGGTGCCTTGCAGCTTCGCGGCTTTGCGCAGCGCCCGACGCGGCAGCTCAATGTGCGTGTGGATGGCCTCCAGCATCGCATCCAGCGACTGGCGGCTCATGGCACCGTCGAAGAGCGGCGTGTCGAGGAAGTGCGGCAGGCCGCGGCGACCATACAAGCTGAGCCGTGTGCCTGCGATGCCATTCAATCCGGCAGCCAGCGTCACCGCATGATCATGCCACGGCTTCTGCCCCGCATGGAAAGCCGCCTCGCGCAGTTGGCGATCCGGCTCGGACATCAGGGCCCGCCGACGGGACATCGGAACGCTTTCTGTATGGCCGTCTGGAAATGTCATGGGGAACTCCATCTTGCCCGTCAGCGTGTCGTAAAGGCGGCCCCAGGCGTGCAGGCCATTCACATTCAGATCAGCGGCCAGTGCTTCCATCTCGGCACTCATCTGGTGCTGGCCTTCATGGCGCATCCGCTTCACCGCGTGCTCGGCATTTGTCAGCGCGGAATCACCCAGCATCGAATCGAAAGCGCTATCGCTCAGCGCGGCCAAGGCCGAACGTAGGGACGCTTGCAGCTTGGTGCTCTCGGCATCCAGGGTCGAAATCCATGCCTCGTCTGCCTTCACGGCTTCATCATTCGCATCGTCGGCGGACAAGCAGCCCAAGTAGGAGGCCAGATGGCCAAGACGATCGCTCAATGACTCTAGGGCATTGATCACGTGCACGATGGCTGCCGTGTCGCTGCCGAGGGCGGCGGCTTGCTGCTTCAGCGCTTCTACATCGCGCACGAGCACCGCTTTGAACTCGGTGTAGTCAAGTTGGCCGAAGCCGGAGAACCAAGATTCAAGGGACCAGCGGTCAGGAGCAGAGATGGGCATGAGCATTGGTTACGAGGAAGCGAGCGTTGTGCAAGCCTTGCACCGACAAAGAGGGCTACTTTGCGGCATCTTGCAGGCGCTGCATGGCACCGGCATAGCGCTTGCCAAACTCACGCAACGACGGCGTGTCGAAGTGGACCGCATCGCCCTTGTCTTGGAGACCGCTGGAGTCCACCACGGCGGTCTTGGGCAACCGGGGCACGATGCTGGCGAGCTGTTCATTGACGAGGGGCCAGTAGCTGGGCTTGCCCTTCTTGTCGACCGTGGCCAAGAAGCTGCCCAGCTTGCCCGCCACGAAGGGCACGTCACCAGCGCCAAGATCAGCGCGCAAGTCGGTGATCATCTGGGCGAGACGCGCCCCATAGCTGCGCGCCGTTTCTTCCGTGCCTGAGTCGCTTTCGCCTTGGTGCCAGAGGATGCCTTTGAGCGTGCCGTGTCCGCATACTCGGCCCCTGGGTGGGTGATGACCTTGGCGATGGGGTCATCGGCAGCAGTGACGTGAGCAGCGACAAGCAGGAGCGGGAGCAGTGATCTGAGCAGCATAGAGCGCACGACGGGTTCCTACCTCTCTTCTGGTCTCTTTCATTTCGCCCCTCGATCATGAGCATGGAGTTGCCGGAAGTCGTTGCTTGCTGGCGACCTCCGAAGCTGTATCTCGACACACGCACTGCATGACTGCCACACCCCGAAAGCTTGAGCCCGAAGTGTCCAATGGGCAGCCATGGGTGCTGCCTGTTTTTGCGCTGTTGTGCTGGGGGCTCGCGGTGCGGCATCTGTCCTTGGAGTGGTCGCTGAATGAACAGTATCATTATGGCTGGCTGGTCCCGCTGCTGGCGCTGTATTTATTGAGGCTTCGGCTGGAGACCATGCCTGCGGCAGGTCCGGTGCGGTCATCATGGATTGTTGGTTGGGGTGTTCTGATCATCGCAGCCGCGGAGGCGCTGTTGATTCCCTTGCGGGAAGCGAATGCTGACTGGCGACTGTTGGGGGCGGTGCTCACAGGCCTTGCTGCTTTGGCGACGCTGCTGGCCTTCTTTCAAGCCGGAGGTCTGCGCTGGCTATGGCACTTCGCCTTTCCGGTGCTGTTCATGTTCACGGCGGTCCCGTGGCCGCGAAAGATGGAGTTCGACATCATGCATGGGCTGATGCAACACAACGCGCTGCTGGCGGCGGAGGGATTGCATTGGCTGGGTGTCAATGCAGTGGTGCAGGGGAGCTTGATTCGGCTCTCATCACTCACGGTGGACATTGATGAGGCGTGCAGTGGCATCCGCTCCTTGCAGGGGGCACTGATGGCGACCTTGTTCATCGGAGAGATCTTTGAGCTGAAGCGCTGGCAGCGTGTGTACTTGCTGTTGATCGGCGCGTGCTGGGCGCTGGTGACGAATGCAGCGCGGACCTTGTTTCTGTCCTTGGTCACGGAGCGCGATGGCATGGAAGGCTATGACCGCTGGCACGATCCAGCGGGTTACTGGATTCTAGGGGTCTGTGTTGCGGGTGTGACGTTGGCAGGCTGGCTGATGCGCCATGGCAAAACGGCAACGTCACGGTCAGTCCACGGCCATGCGTCAGTCGCTTGGTTGAGCCGGCTGGCTGCGCCATCTCGCGCTGCGTTCGTTGGGATCGCACTCATCGGCGCTAGCGGGTTGGCGACGGAGGCTTGGTTCAGAAGTCAGAACGCGGCCATCACCGAGTGGGTGAACTGGACCTTCAATCAACCGGCGGACATCACGAGTTTTGTATCGGTGGAGCAGGCGGGGCGTGTGCGCAGCGAGCTGCGTTATGACGTTCATTCGGGCGGGCGCTGGGCTGATGCTGAAGGCCGACGCTGGGTGGCCCATTACTTCCGCTGGGACCCAGGCATTCATGATCCCGTGGCAGCATTGAGTCATGATCCAAGACATTGTCTCGGGGCCACGGGCAAGGAGTTGGTGCAGGTCTTGCCCACCGTGAACTATGAGGCTAGCGGCGTGGTCTTACCGTTCGATGCCTATTGGTTCCGAGAACTCGGGGAGAACGTGTTCGTCT
>CAXNNN010000474.1:0-3455 GCA_964203095.1 Verrucomicrobiaceae bacterium
ACCGCCCCACAGCACCGGGAAGGTCGCATCGCCCACGGCAAAGACTTTGTTCACCAGGATGGCGGCGCTGTCGGCGATGGCGAGTTTTTGAAACAAGCCCCACAGGAACAGCACCAAGCCCGAACGAACCGTTGTCAGCGAAGGCCGACGTGTGGCCTGATACTGCGGTAGCATGTGGCCAGCTCGCTCAATCGGCCCCGCGACCAACTGCGGGAAGAAGGCCGCAAACGTGGCATACTCGATCAATGAACGGCAAGCGCGCTGCTGACCGCGATAGACGTCGATGGCATACGCGACGCTCTGAAAGGTGAAGAACGAAATACCCGCTGGTAGGGCGATATGCAGTAGCACTGGCGAGGGCATCAAATGCAGCGCAGTGAGCAGCGCCGTCACGTTCTCCACGAAGAAGCCGAGATACTTGAAGACCCCGAGGATGATGAAATTCACCGACACGCTGATGATGCAAAAGGCCCGCCGCCGAGCAGGGGTGCTGGCACTTTCCATCCCTAGCGCGCAGCCCCAGTCGAAGATCGTGGTGATGCTGATCAAGATCAGATACCACGGGTGAATCCAGCCGTAGAAAAGGTAGCTGGCCGCGAGCACTAGCAGGTTCTGCCCGCGCGCAGGCAGCCAGAAATACACACACAGCAGGCTGGCGAAAAAGACCAGATAATCGAGGCTCTGAAAAATCATGGAGCAGTCTTGGGGGCTGAGCCGGCGTTGCGCATCAAGTCGTCGATCAAGGGCTGAACCTGACGCCAGAAAATCTTCTGGTAGGCCTGCCGGTTCTCAGGAGCGGTGTGAATGTGGATGGTGTCCACAAACATGCGGCCCGTGATCTCTGGCTCACCGGATTCATCCGTGAAGTAGCAGCCCTGCGCCTCCAGCCAGGCCTTCAAATCGGCGAGATACGCGACACGCGTGCGCTGCACCTCATCCATGGGCGGTGCCATATCGGGATTGGTTTTGATGCGGTGGAAGTGCAGCTGAAATCCAGCCTGCTGCGCCAGCTTCACCATGTGGGGCAGGAAGGATTGATCGGGGGACGGATCAAAAGCGATCGGCGGCTCCGTGTCTTTCTTGTCAGCTTCCTCATCCTCGGCGTTGTCCGCGCCATCGCTGCTCTTGCGCAGATGGTTCATGGACAGAAGATCGTTGCGCTGCTCGCGCCGCACCGGGTAGTCGCTGTTGTCGCCGAAGGCGCTGAGGTTGAAGGCGGTTTTCTGCACCTTGTTCCGCGCCCACTCATTCCACTTGGTGCTTGGCATCAGGGTGTAGAAGCCATCGCCCACACGGGTCGTCAGCTTGGTCCATGGGCTGGTGAGGGAAGCCTCATAAGCCCCCAGCACCTGCTGCCACTCGGGCAAGTCACGACCGTCCAAGCGCTCAATCATCGCTGCATTATCGATCACGCGCACCGTGGGTCGTGTCAGGTCGCGATCTCGGAACACGATGGTCACCACCTTCGGCTTCGCACCCGAAGGCACCACGATAGTCTTTAGCATGAGATACCACATGGCTGACTTGGTGCCGCTGAAGGACAGCTTATAGAGCTGGTGCCCGGTCAGTGCCTCCAGTTCGGCATTGTCCACACGGCAGTTCAGCATGGAATTGCCCACCAGTATCCATTCGGGGCTCTCTTGCCGCAGTCGCTTCTGGCCACCGGCAGCGTCTTGAATGCCTGCAGAAGCGCGCATCACTGGCTTCAGCTTCGGCTCGCGCAGGCGCAGGCGCTTTTCGAGCCAGCCGTTGTGGCAGAGCGCTGTCGGAATCGCCAGCGCGGCGACTACAACACATAACAATTGCATCATGGGGCGAGCGATAGCCGAAGACATGGAACCGCTGTGGCTATCAGCGCCCTAGCGTGAAGTCAACCCTGCTCTGCCCGATACGCCTGTGCCAACAATGTTACCGGTTGAGTCACGGTATAGGTGGGGGCTAAGCCATTGCGCAGTTGCAGATGGCAGCCGGGATTGCTGGTGGCGACGACGGTAGCGTTTGTCTTTGCGATGTGCCCTACCTTGCGCTCCAGCAGCTTCGCGGACTGCTCGGGCTGGGTGATGTTGTAAATGCCTGCGCTGCCACAGCACCAGTTGCTCTCCGGTAACTCCGTGAGTGTGAGACCAGGGATGGACTTTAACAATGCACGCGGCTGGTTGACGACCTTCTGGCCGTGGCAGAGATGGCAGCTTTCATGATACGTCACGGTGTCGACTCCACAGCCTGCTTCAGGCTTGCGGAAGCCGATCTGTACCAGCCATTCATGGATGTCCTTCACTTTGCGGTCCCACTGCTCAGCTTTCTTCGCATAGGCCGGATCGTCGTGCAGCAGATGAGCATACTTCTTTAAGTGTGAACCACAGCCGCCAGCATTGGTGATGATCGCATCCAGCCCGTCGAGGTCGAAGCTGTCGATCTGTGTGCGGGCGAGTTCCTGCGCCAGCTCGATGGCCCCATTGTGCGCGTGCAGTGAGCCGCAGCAATGCTGCGCGCGGGGCGTGATCACCTCGCAGCCGTTCGCCAATAGCACGTCGGCGGTGTCACGATTGATATTGCTAAAGGCTAGGTCCTGCACGCAGCCCGTGAGCAATCCCACGCGAAATTTCTTCAAGGCCGGAGCTTCAACTGCTGCGATCAGTGCATCCGAGTTCTCGGGTGCTATGCGCGGTGTCTGCGGCTCCAGTTTTCGCAGCTTGCCAGGCAACAAATAGAGAAAGCCCGAGGCACGGACCAGGTGCTCCAGTCCGCTGCTTTGATACAGATGCAGCAGCCTCCCGACGAAGCGCAGTAGACGCGGTCGCATGAACAGCACCTCCAGCGTCAACCAGCGCCAGAAATCGCGCTGACCATGGCCTGCGGCCCCGGTGCGCTCGACCTCGGCGCGCGCGGTCTCGAACAGCTCGGCGTATTTCACGCCTGCCGGGCAGGCCGTTTCACAGGCGAGGCAGCCCAGGCAGTAATACATCTCGTCGGCAAAGGCCCGCGTCACGTCCAACTCACCGTCCGCGATGCTGCGCATGAGGGAGATCCGGCCGCGTGGGCTGTTGCGCTCCTGCTTTGTCTCCATGTAAGTCGGGCAGGTGGGCAGACACATGCCACAGTGCATGCACTGCTGGACCACGGAGTAATCCATGGTCTTCAAGAGACTGGCGGGGCTGGCGGACATTCCTTCAGGAAAGCAGAAACGCCGGTGGCTGCAATGCCGCTCGCGGGTCTCGGCGAAAGCTGAAGGTCAGGTGCCCTTGATCCGCCAAACCTCGATCGGGTCAGGCTGGCCTTTCAGCGGGTAGTGGCCCGCCAGTTCCAGTCGCTTATTGGCGGCTCCCCAGCCGCTGGCGAACTCTGCGCTGACAAGCATCGGGGTCTCTAGCTTACGGGTGAGGCTTTCAATGCGGAAGGTCACGTTCACTGCTTCACCGACCGCCGTGTTCACGCCACGGCCCATGGCTCCGAGC
>CAXNNN010000475.1:0-3448 GCA_964203095.1 Verrucomicrobiaceae bacterium
TGCCACTTTAACGCACTCGACTGATTTCAGAACCGCCAGCACGCATTTATTCGTCCTTGGTCATTCCGTCATTCGTCATTTCTCCTCTTTCCCCAAACCAAAACACAAAGACAAGCCAAACTATGGCCATCCATACACAAACCGTCCAGCTCGGTGCTGGAACCCTCGAAATCGAAACCGGCAAGTTCGCAAAGCTTGCTGACGGAGCCGTGACCGTTCGTCTCGGCGACACCATCGTGATCGTGACCGCCGTGTCCGCGACCAAGGTCAAAGACGGGCAGGACTTCTTCCCGCTCTCCGTCGAATACAAAGAAAAAGCATCCGCCGCAGGCCGCTTCCCTGGTGGTTACTTCAAGCGCGAAGGCCGCCCAACTGAAAAGGAGATCCTCACCTGCCGCATGACGGACCGCCCATTGCGTCCGTTGTTCCCGAAGGGTTACTACTACGACACCCAGGTCGTCGCCATCCTGCTCAGCGCAGACGGCGAGAACGATCCTGACATCCTGGCCATGAACGGCGCTTCTGCTGCGCTTTGCGTGTCGGACATTCCATTCGCAGGCCCAGTCGGTGCCGTTCGCGTGGGCCGCATCGACGGTCAGTTCATCGTCAATCCTACCCAGACCCAGCGTCTCGATAGCGATCTCGACCTCGTTTATGTCGGTAACAAAACCGAAGTTGTCATGATCGAAGGTGCCGCCAACGAACTGCCTGAAGAAGAGTTCGTCAAAGCCCTGCACTTCGCCCAGAGCGAAGTGGTCAAGCTCGTCGTTGCCCAGGAAGAACTCGCCAAAGTCGCCGGCAAGGTGAAGCGCGAGGTGCCCCTGCTCAATGCGAAGGACGAACTGCTCGAAGTCGCCTATGCCGTTGCTGGCGACCGCATCGAAGCCGCTCTCTACACCCCTTCCAAGGTCGCTCGTGGCAAGGCCGTCGGCGCGCTGAAGAATGAAGTCGAAGCTGCCATCAAGGCCAAGTTCCCTGAAGCCACCAGCTTCGAGATCAGCCAAGCCTTCGACTACTTGCAGAAGAAAGCCTTCCGCATCTCGATCCTCGACAAAAAGAACCGTTGCGACGGACGTGGCGTGGATGAAATCCGCCAACTCTCTGGTGAAGTCTCCGTGCTTCCCCGCACGCATGGCTCGGCCAGCTTCACCCGTGGCGAAACGATGGCCCTTTCCATCGCCACCCTCGCCCCAGCTGACGAAGCTCAGGAAATGGACACCTACGCCGGTGGCCCAGAATCCAAGCGCTTCATCCTGCACTACAACTTCCCACCCTTCTCCGTCGGTGAGACCGGTCGCTTCGGTGGCCAGAACCGTCGCGAAATCGGCCATGGCGCGCTAGCCGAGCGCTCCATCGCACCGGTCATCCCGACCAAGGCAGAGTTCCCATACGCAATCCGCATTAGCAGCGAAGTCATGGAGTCCAACGGCTCCACCTCGATGGCTTCCGTTTGCTCCGGTGTCATGGCCCTCATGGACGCCGGTGTGCCGATCAAGCGCCCCGTCGCTGGTATCAGCGTTGGCCTTGTTAGCGAATACGAAGGTGAAAAGATGAGCCGCTACCTGACGATGCTCGACATCATCGGCAGCGAGGATCACTTCGGCGACATGGACTTTAAACTCTGCGGCACCACCGAAGGCGTCACCGGCTACCAGCTTGACCTCAAGCTCCCTGGCATCCCCCTCGCGATCCTCGAAGAAGCCATCGTCAAGGCCAAGGCTGGCCGCACCCAGGTGCTCAGCGCCATGAACGCTGGCATCAGCGAAATCAAGGCCCTCAGCCCGTATGCGCCACGCATCGAAGTCGTGAAGATCAACCCTGACAAGATCGGTGAACTCATCGGTCCTGGCGGCAAGAACATCAAGGGCATCCAGGCCGAGTCCGGCGCTGAAATCAGCATCGAAGACGACGGCACGGTTTACATCTACGCGAACCGCAAGGAATCGCTGGATCGTGCCATCGAGATGATCTCAGGCACCTCACAAGAGATCGAGATCGGCAAGACCTACACCGGCAAGATCGTGAGCACGACGAACTTCGGCGCGTTCATGAACCTGGGCGGCAAGAAAGACGGTCTCATCCACATCAGCGAACTCGCCGACTTCCGCGTAAACAAGACCGAAGACGTCGTCAAAGTCGGCGACATCGTCACTGCCAAGTGCATCGGCGTCGATGACAAGGGCCGCGTGAAGATGAGCCGCAAGATCGCTATGAAGGAGAAGGACGCTGCAGCCAAGGGAGAGGCACCTGCTGCCGGATAACGATACTCAGACAATCAACTCCATCAGCGGCAGTTCAAAAGGGACTGCCGCTTTTTTTCAAAGTAGCCCCGTTGCCCCGAAAGGGGACGGCTTTGATCACAGTCTCCAGTTGCAGCGCAATGGGGCTACTTGCCGCCACACACCGGACACAAAGGATCACGCGCCACCGCGACCTTCCGGCAGTGCATGGTGCGGTAGTCGATGGCCATCAAATGACCCACAAGCGACTCGCCGAAGCCTGCTAGCAGCTTAATGGTCTCCATCGCAGCGATACAACCGGCTGTGCCGGACACGGCTCCGAAGACGGGGAACTCACGCTTCCACCAAGCAGGAGGCTCGGGCGTCACGCAGGCGAGGCAGGCTGTTTGGCCGGGCAGGATGGGCATCACGCTGCATTGCAGATCGAACATCGCCGCATCGATCATGGGCTTGCATTGCTGGACGCAGGCACGGTTCATGAGCAAGCGTTCCTCAAACAAGGGCGCGGCACTGATCACCACATCAGCTTGCTGCACCAAGGCCACCACATTGGCGTCGCTGATGTTCTTGCTCACGCCAATGACTTCGACATTCGGATTCAGGTCGCGCAAACGAGTAACCGCACAGCCCACGCGTGGCTTGCCGACATGCGCAGTGGTCATGAGCAGCTGGCGATTCAGATCATCGAGCCGCAAGTCACCACCGTGGGCGAGGATGATTCGCCCCACACCTGCGGCGGCCAGTTCAAGAGCCGCTGTGCCACCCACGCCACCGCAGCGGGAGATCAGCACGGTGCTTGCCTTCAGCTTCGCCTGACCAACTTCGCCAAAGCCTTCGGTCCAGATCTGCCATTCGTAGCGCTGGCTTTCTTCAGGGCTCAAAGGACACGCCCTCCTTCCATCAAAAGCACGCGATCCGCCAAGGCCGTCGCTTCGCTGCGATTGTGCGTGATGTGAAGGACGGTCACGCCCGTGCGCTGGCACACCTCGCGCATGAGCCGGTGCATTTCATTGCGGGTCTCATCATCGAGCGCGCTGAAAGGCTCATCCAGCAGCAGCACCTTCGGCTCGAAGGACAGTGCCCGTCCCAGAGCCGTGCGCTGAGCTTCGCCACCACTCAGCATCATCACCTTGCGATCCAGGAGCGGCGCGATACCGAGCCAACCCGCGAGTTCAGCCACCTCCTGTGGCTTGCGTCGAATGCGCAAG
>CAXNNN010000476.1:0-3437 GCA_964203095.1 Verrucomicrobiaceae bacterium
GCTGGAAAGCCCGCGAACCATCGACAGACCTGGAGGTCTATCCTCCGTGGGCTAGCGGAGAGAAGACACCCGCGCGCTTGCCGAGCCGGGAGTTGCGGCTAGCCTTCTTGCCCATCTCATCCACTCCTATTCCAAACCCATGTCCGACATCGCACTTGCTAAAGGTGAAAAATTTCTCGAAGACAACGCCAAGAATGAAGGCGTCGTCGTCACGGCCAGCGGCCTGCAATACAAGGTGATCACGCCCGGCACGGGCAAGAGCCCGAAAGCGACCGACACCGTGGAAGTGCACTACGAAGGCACGCTCATCGACGGCACAGTCTTCGACAGCTCGTATCGGCGGAAGGAGTCCATTGAGTTTCCGCTGAACCGCGTGATCGCAGGCTGGACCGAGGGTGTGCAACTCATGCAGGAAGGCGCGAAGTATCGCTTCTTCATCCCGTCGAAGCTCGCCTACGGCACGCGCGGTGCCGGTCGTGACATCGGACCCAACCAAGCGCTGATTTTCGACGTGGAATTGATCAAAGTGCGCTAGCCGCATGACGCCATTGGCAGGGGCGGACAGCGATGTCCGCCCTTGTTAAATGGAGTGGCAAGGTCGTTAAGCGCCTGCTATTTTTTGGCGGGGTGGGCCATGAGCCCTGTGGCGGCTTGTTTCAGCTTCTCAAGCTCCGCTGCATCCGCAGGTAGAGCGGCCGATTGGAAGGCAGGCAGCAGCTTTTCCCACACCAGGTCCAGCTCCGTCTGCATCTGCTTCGTTTCGGCGGTCATCGCGATCACCGCGTCGTGCTCCGGCAGCACGAGACAAATCTGTCCATCGCGACCATCTCCGCGAAACGCGTTGTGCTGGCAGCGCCAGAACTGGAAGCCATAGCCCTGCTGCCAGTCCAAGGTCTTAGCGCTCGGAGCCTTGCTATTGTCCACATGCTTGACCGTGGCCTCGGTAACCCATTTCTCTGGCAGCAGCGCCTTGCCCTGCCACTGGCCTTTCTGCAAATACAGCTGGCCAAATTTAGCTAGGTCCTCCGTGCGAATGTGCAGCCCATAGCCACCCAGACTGTAGCCTTCCGGCGTGCTGGCCCATTCGGGGCTCTCAATGCCGAGCGGCTGGAACAACCGAGGCGTCAAGTAATCGAGCACGGTCTGGCCAGTCGCCTTGGTCACGATAGCGGAGAGCATGTAGCTGCCGGGCGTGTTGTAGCGGAACCATGTGCCAGGCTTGTGCACCACAGGATGCGCCAGGAAGCCCTTCACCGAGGGGCCTGCCGTGAAGGAGAACTTCGGCTCCACCTCATGCCCACCGCTCATGGTGAGCAGATCGCGCACTCGCATGGCGCGCAGATTTTCGCTGGGCTCGGCAGGGGCCTCGTCTTTGAAGAACTTCAGTACCGGGTCCTCTAGGCTGAGCTTCCCTTCCGCGACAGCTAGGCCCACCGCTGTGGAGGTGAAGCTCTTGCTCAGCGACCACAGGATGTGCTTCTTGTCCGCGGACTCCGGCTGCCACCATGCCTCGGCAACGACCTTCCCGTGGCGCACCAGCATGAAGCTGTGCAGTGTGTGAATCTGCTGATCGGCGGCTTCGATGAAGCTGCGCACCGCCGCCGATGCGATGCCTTCAGCCTCGGGCGTGCTGCGTGGCAAGGACAGGTCTGCGGCCCAAGTTTGACCCGTGATGGCGACCGCCAAGGAAACGGCGGCGAGGCGAAGTGACAGAGAGAGCTTCATGCGATAGGAGGTGTGCGGACGATGGACAGAACTGAACGCTGCCAGCACGATGGATTAGCCGTTCTTTTGCGGTGACGGATCTCACCCAACAATCCGCCATGTGAGGTCAAAACCCATGCCGGTGGGCAGCGGCGTCACGGGACCCGCAGGTGTTTCGAGGATCACCGTGGACGAAGGAGCCTTCTCCATTTGGAAGCGCTGAGTCGACGCAGGGAAGCGATAAAACGCGGGCCCATTGAGACTAAGAAAGCGCTCGAAGACGCCCTGCCCGTCCGCGCTGCGCAGGTCGACACCCGCATCTTCAAAAGCCATCGCATACAACTGCGGGGCGCATCCGCCCGTGAAGCAACCAGCCGCGCAACCACACGCTGTGGCCTTTGTCGTGTGCGGCGCGCTGTCCGTGCCTGCGAAGAACTTCCTTTGCGCCTCGTCCATCACCACATGCCGCAAGGCGTGGCGATCATCACGAAACTTCACAATGGGCAGGCAGTAGAGGTGATACTTTAGCCCCTGAATCAAGTGCCCCATCGTGTAGAGCAGATGCTGCGGGGTCACCGTCGCCCCAATGTGCGCGGGCATAGCCGCCACAAACTCCGCCGCGGTGCGCGTGGTGATGTGCTCGCACACGATGCGCAGCTTTGGATGCGCCTCGACGAGTCTCGGCATCCGCTCATGATAAAAGCGCGTCTCCGCATTCTGATGCGCATCGATGTAGTCCGGCCCGCTCAGCCCGTGCTGCTCGCCATGAATGCAAAGCACAATGCCGCATTCCTCCATCGCACGCAGCACCTCGCCGCCAATCAGGTCATCCATCGGCAGGCCGTGCTCGGCATTGGTCGTGCCGTGCGGCGGGTAGTATTTACAGGCGCGCAGCATCCCTGAGGCCGCGCCCTCGCGGATCATCGTCGCCGTGGTCTGGCGCGTGAGATAGAGCGGCACGATGAGCTGCTCAAAGGCGTCCGCCCCCGCTGCGCGCAGCTCGGCGCTGTAGCTCTCAATCGACCATCCATCGGCCTGCGCTGCGCCGACTACCCGCAAGACGGGAGGTTGCGTGTTCGGCATGGCCAACGCCCCCGCGCAGCCCATGTCGAGATGGGCTTTCACATACGAGGCCATCGCTGGGCCTTGGCGGAAGTGCGTGTGCAGGTCGAACCACTTGGGAAGAGAAAAGGTCATGAGAAATTGAAATCTGCAGAGGGTAGAGCCACCTGCCCATAAGCGGCATCCGATCTGATGCAAATGCAGCCGTTAACCCTTGTCGCTGCCAACCTCATTGTTACTCCGGCGCAGATGCTCCATCAGCACCTTGGCGGCTTCGCTTTGGTGTCGATAAGGGTTCCACATCATCGCCACGGTGCGGGTCGGCTTTTCGCCGCTAAAGGAGCGATACACACGGCGGTCGCTGAGGTCGATCTGGCGCGCCATTTCGGGGACGATGGAGACGCCGTGATCCAGGGCGACGAGTTCCTGCACGGTCGTTAGCTGGCTCGTGCGCTCGACCGTCACGGGCTGCACCGATTGCCTGCGGCAGAAGGAAAAAATGTTCTCCGCGAGGCAGTGCGCCTCATTCAACATAACAAAGGGGTGATCGTTCACGGCCTCGATCTTGACGGTTTTTTTGGCCGCCAGTGAATGGCCGATAGGAAGCACGAGCAGCATTTCCTCGGTGAATAACGACTCGACTTGCAGGTCCTTGGCGATGATGGGCAGGG
>CAXNNN010000477.1:0-3434 GCA_964203095.1 Verrucomicrobiaceae bacterium
TGGGGATTTTGGCAGTCAACAGCCACCACAGGCAGCCGTGGCCAACGGCATGAAGGCATACGTGGATCGCCTGAAGTTAAAACCGGAACTGCTGTTGCTCCTGGGCGACAATTTCTATAGCAAGATGGAAGGTGGCCTGAAATCGCCGCGCTGGCAGACTGGGTTTGAGGACATGTATCCGGCCAGCGTTTTTCCTGGCAAGTGCCCCGCCGTGCTGGGCAATCATGACTACCATGACAATGCAGGTGGCGAGCAGGTGCAGCTGGCCTATGCCAAGCAAGGCGGCACGCGCTGGACGATGCCCGCGAAGTGGTATCGCGAAGACTTGGGCGAGCTGGCGACCTTTCTTTTTCTGGATACCAACCTGCGCAGTGTCAGCGGCACCTCCAAGAACAAGGACGGTAAGGTGGTGAAGAAGAATTGCCTGACCGCTGAGGAGGAGACGGCGCAGTGGTCTTGGCTCAAGGAGCAGCTGGCCAGCAAACGTGGCACCTACACCATCGTGGTGGGGCATCACCCGGTTTATTCCAACGGTTCGCATGGGGACACCAAGGAGTTGGTCGCGAAGTTGTCACAGCTGCTCCAGGAAGCTGGTGTCCATCTTTATCTCTGCGGCCATGACCATGACTTGCAGCACTTGGAACTGGCAGGTTTGAAGACCAGCTACGTGCTCTCCGGCGGTGGTGGCGCGCGTGTGCGCGAACTGAAGAACAAGGATCGCAAGATGCCTTTCGGCACGCCGGTCTATGGGTTCAGTCATTTGCAGCTCAATCCGCAGCGGCTGGTGCTTCGCCATGTCGATGCGAACGGCAAGCAGATTCATGCCTTCGAGAAAGGCGTGGACCATGCCGTGAAGATCGTGAGTTGAGTCACGAGCACAGCCGTTCGGTGTTCACGCTTTAGCGTGTCCTGTCTGAGCACGCTAAAGCGTGAACACCGAACAATACTTGGGCCCGCAAGGGACAGCGGCTTAGCCGACGATGATGCCCTTGGCCTTGCGCTCTTTCTCGCGCTCCAGGATCGGCACCACTTCGCTGGTCTCGATCAAGGGTAGGCCGAGGTCGCCGATTCGGCTGAGGGTCAGGCCTTGGAAGGCAGGCACCTTAGCGGCGAGCAGTTTGAAAATGTCGTCCACGCTGTGCAGGCCGTTGTTGCCGGTGAGTTCCAGCACGAGGTCACGCAGGATTTCCCAGTCATCACGGGCGTTGCCAGGGCTGTTGACTGCCTTGTTCAGGCGTTGCAGTCGACCGGTGACATTGATCATCGAGCCGCGCTTCTCAGCGTAGCTGGCGGCGGGCATGACCACGGAGGAAAGTTCAGCTGTCGGGTTGGCCAAGATGTGGGTGCTGATCAGCACCTTCAGCTTGCCAAGGGCATCGGCATCGTAGCCTGCCTTGACCAAGTTTTCGCCGAGGGCGATGACACCTTTGATCAGGCCACTGCGGATGGCTCGATTGATCTCGTCGAAGCGATCCCCAGGCTCGATGCCGAGAACTTGGCGCACGCCGTTGCTGTTGGGATTGAGGTCGTCGGCACGCAGGTAGTTGTCGGAGCCGCCCGTGCGGGCAACAGCGTCAACGAACTTTGCATTGGTGGCAGCAGCGAGTTGCTTGACCATGTAGAGTTCTTCATTGGTCATGCGCGCTGAGCAGATGATGGCTAGTTCTTCGCCGCTGAGACTGCGAAGACTGTCCGCCGCCGCTACGATGGCCTTCTTCCAGTTCGTCACTTCGTGCCTGCCGCCAGACTTCACCATCGGATCGGTCAGGCGGTATTCGCTGTTGATGAAGTGGAAATCGAGACGGCCCTGATCGCACATCCAGGTGCTGTTCACGTCGTTGTTCTCGCGCGGTGTCTGGCGGTAAACGGTGTCGCCACGGGCGCTGATCTCGGTGTTGCAACCACGCCCGCACTTGGTGCAGAGTGAGTTGGTTTCCTTCATGAACCACACACGCTGCTGGAAGCGAAAGTCGTTGCTGGTCAGCGCGCCGACGGGGCAAATGTCCACCGTGTTGAGCGAGTAGTTGTTCTCCAGGCGCTTCCCGGGATGCACGGTCAGCGTGGTGTGCGTGCCGCGCTCGGTGAATCCGAGCACCGGATCGTCGGCGATCTCAGCGGTGAAGCGAATGCAGCGGCTGCACATGATGCAGCGCTCATCATCAAGGCGAATGCGCGGGCCGATATCGACGTTCTTTGGCTTCTTGGTTTTGTCCTCGCGGAAGCGGCTTTCGCCCTGACCGTGCTCGACACTGAACTCCTGCAAGCGGCACTCACCGGCTTGGTCACAAATGGGGCAATCGAGTGGGTGATTGGCCAGTAGGAATTCCATCACGCCACGGCGGCACTCTTCTGTGAGTTTGCCCTCGGTCCGGATGCCCATGCCTTCGGCTACGGTGTTCGCACAAGCGATCACAGCACGAGGCATCCAGCCGATCTTGGCAAAACCGTGCTCATCCTTCTCCGGCTCGGTTCCTGGGACGGGCCGGGGCGGCATACCCATCTCGACCAAGCACATGCGGCAGTTACCGGGGCTGCTGAGCTTCGGGTGGTAGCAGTAGTGGGGGACTTGGGCTTCCGCCTGGCGGCAGGCTTCGATCATGCGCGTGCCTTTGGGGAATTGGTGCCATGTGCCGTTGATTTGCACATTGACCATGTCCACGGTGGGCTTGGTGGCAGGGGCGCTAGGAGCTGCTGACATAGGAGAGAAAAAGATGGGGCTGGTCGAGTATCCGAGCGCGAAGGAAGCGGGCAAGGCGATTTTGTGAAAAATTTCACAAGCGTCGTGGCTGGGCGCTCGGCACTATGAATCATAGCCGAATGCAAGACATGCGTGCGAAAGCTTGACACACCTAGGCCGAAAGCTAGCATTTCGGCGACGCTCCACGTCCTGCGGAGCCGCCCGGTATCAGGTTTCTGCCATGCAACCATGATTCTGTGATTGTGCCATGGCGTAACTCCTCCACTGCTACCTGATTCATGAATCTCTACGTCAGCAATCTCGCCTACACGGTGAGTGATGATGACCTTCGCCGCGTTTTTGAGGTTTACGGCGCTGTCATCAGCGCGCGTGTCATCACCGATCGAGAAACCGGCCGCTCGCGTGGTTTTGGTTTTGTCGAAATGCCGGATGATCAAGCGGCGACCGCAGCCTTGAATGACGCCAACAATCAGGAGCTGAGCGGTCGCCCGATGAAAATTGTCGAGGCTCGCCCGAAGGAAGCTCGCCCGCAGGCCGGCGGTGGCGGACGTAGCTTTGGTGGTGGTGGCGGCGGCGGCGCGCGCAGAGACTTCGATGGCGGTCGCCGTGACCAAGGTGGCGGCGGTGGACGCGACCGAGATCGCGGCTGGGACCGCGAGCGGGATCGTGGTGATCGTGGCAGCGGCGGGCGGGACCGTGGTGATCGCGGTGGTCGTCGCGGTGGCTATGAAGACGA
>CAXNNN010000478.1:0-3422 GCA_964203095.1 Verrucomicrobiaceae bacterium
GGGGAAGCTGCCTGCAAGGCCGAGAAATTCAGAAGAATCATCATCAAGAGGATGATGCGAGTCGTGGAAGCGGAGTGAGTGGAGCCAGTCATGGCGAAATTCAATTTACCATAAATATTATATTTTCAAAGTGTATCGCGAGTTAACCCAATTTCATGGATGAGGGCTGTGATAGCCACCGAACACCTTCAGGGTTATGAACCTTTAGAGCAAAACATGGGGTTAACAGGCTCGCCAGCCCTTATGAAACGGGCAACCGAGGCAATCAGCCCGCCTCGCGTTGACACTCCCAGCTCAGTCATGCAGGACAAAAGCATGACAATCCCGGCCAGGGGTTTACATAGGAGAGGCAAGCCGGTTGCGGTGATCAAGCAGGGGTCGGCGGCGGTGCCGATTTATCGGGGGCATGTGCGTGGGATTCCCAGGTTCACTGTGGCCTACTACATGAACGACCGGCGGCATCGACGGACGTTTGGTTCGCTGGAAGCCGCCAAGGAGGAGGCACGCATCCTCGCCTTGAATGTTCAGCGTGGCATGAGCAGTGACAACGACCTGCGCCCTCAGGATCGTGAGGCATTCCGTGTGGCGCAGTCAATCCTGGCTCCATTCGGCGTGCCGCTGGTGGCAGCCGTGGAAGAATACGCTCAATGCCGGCGCAAGCTGGGCGATGCCTCACTCAGCGCAGCAGTGGATGATTTCGCACGGCGTTCCACGGGCTTTGTGGCTGGCACGCTCGTCGCCCAGGTTGTTGATGAGTTCATGGCCGTGAAGCGGCAGGATGGCATCAGCGCTGTTTACTATGGCGGGCTGAAAAGCATTTTTGGGCGCTTCAAGACACACTTCTCCGGTCCCATCGCTTCAGTCACCACACTGCAAATCGACAACTGGATGCGTAGCGGTAACCTCTCCGTGGTGACGCGCAATGGCTGGCTCAAGAAGCTCAAAGAGTTGTTCAGTTTTGCCAAGCAACGAGGTTATCTGCCCAAGCTCGAACCGACGGCGATGGAATCACTCAAGCGCGCCAAGCAGGGTGATACCGATGTGGGCATCCTGACGCCGGAGCAGATGGAGAAGCTGCTGCGGGCTGCTTCAAGCGATGTGCTGCCGATTCTGACCATTGGCGGCTTCGCCGGACTGCGCGGCGCTGAAATTGCCCGGCTGGACTGGAGTGCGGTGGATCTGAACCGGCGCATCATTGAACTGCGAGCCAATCAAGCCAAGACAGCATCGAGGCGGATCGTGCCGATCTCCGACAATCTGGCTGCGTGGCTGGAGCCGCTGGCGCGGCATGGGAAAGTGGTGCTCAGCGAGGGATTGTTCGCCAAGGTAACGCGGCTGGCCCGGAGCCTCCAAATTGAGTGGCCGCACAATGCGTTGCGCCACTCCTACATCAGCTATCGGATTGCAGTGATCCACGATGCGGCACGCGTGGCGTTGGAGGCGGGCAACTCGCCTGCGATCATCTTCCGACACTACCGGGAACTGGTCACCGATGACGAGGCGAAGGCGTGGTTCAGCATCGTGCCCGCCGAGTGATTGACATGCGAATCTCCACATGAACCCAGCACCATCTGACGAAATGAATACACCACCATCCATCGAACCACTGACATCGAACCCACCTGCGCAACCCCTGCTCATCAAGAAGAATCCCCTCGCCGCAATGCTTGGCGTGAGTGGTCGCACCATCGACACCTGGGTGGCGAAGCGCGTCATTCCCTACCTCGCCACCAGTCCGCGTATGCATCTGTTCGACCCTCAGGCGGTGAAGGACGCGCTGCACGCGAGGTTCGGTGTGAATGCGAATCCTCCGCAGCCATGGACGTGATTCCACGTTGCATGATCATCGTCTTCCCTCGGCTATAAGAGCGGCTCCGCAAAGTCTCACCACGCGGCTTTCGTGCTGCTTTGTTGCGCAACCAACTCAATCAATACCACTCGGTTGCCGTCTTGTGATGGCGGCACACGACGCCGGGCACCAGCACGACCGGCGTTCCGCGCTCGTGCAGTCGCCAGCAGAACACCCAGTCGTGACCGGTGCTGCGCAGGGTGCCGTGGTTCCATTCCACGCCAAAGCGCACGTCGCCAAGCATATCCTTGAGCACCATCAGGCAGCCGGTGCCGGTGAAGTTCATGGGGGTTGGCTCGGGCGGCAGTTCCTTCCAATGCACGACCTTGTTGTTGATGGCGTTGGCCGCGATCCAATGGTCGGGTGTGTGCCGCGATAGGTAGCAGCCACCCACAGCAGTTCTCGGTGCGTCAGGTGTCTGCAGCAACTGCTGGAGCAATTCAACGGCGGCATTCGATGGCACCACGATGTCGTCCTCGATGAACCAAATCACATCGCCCTGGGCGCTGATGAGGATGTCGTTGCACTGTGTGCAAAGGAACTCCGCCGTGGCTCGGCGATTGGGACGACGCTGCGCCGTGCTGATGCCGCGATGCACGCGCTTGATGCTGATGCCGGTTAGCACTGCGTTCTGCGCTTTGGTGAGTCTTGGGCGGGTGAAGCCGCTGTTGCTGTCATCAAGGATGAGCAAGTCAGCCGTCTTGCCCGCTGCAATGAGGCTGTCGCACAATGCGACGAGCCAGGTCTTCTTGAGCGTCTCCATGCGGCCGCTCCAGACGGTCGCGATGGTGATGCTCGCAGCATGGCGGCGCACCAAGCCATAGAGCGTCGGTCGATCCGTCCGTGACTGGATGCGCGCACTCCAGTTCTGGTCATGAAGACGATATTTTAACCGGGCACGAGAACGGGTGTAATTGCCTCGCCGCGTCATGCGCAGTGCCAGATCCCAATCCGCCATCGTGTTGGCTGGATTGTCACGCCAGCCGCCAGCGGCCAGCAACGCCTCCCTGCGCATGAGGCTGCATGTATCGACATGGTTCTCTCGCCATAGCTTTGCTCGATCCGGTTCACTGGGTGTCCATTGATCATTCGGATGCCAGCGACGATTGTGGTCGAGCACAGAGTTGCTGCCAATGTAGTGCTTGTGCGGATAGACCAGATCCACGTCAGCGCTCAAATCCTCCAGCATCGTTTGCAGGTAGGTGCTGGGCAGAATGTTGTCGCTGTCCACGAACAGCACCAGCGCACTGGTGGTCATGTTCAGGCCTTCCATGCGCGCGCCACACATGCCGAGGTTCTTCTCCAACCGTTTCGCTTTGATGGCCGGATACCTGGCTGTGATGTCCATGCTGTCATCCGTGCCAGCATCATCGACATAGATGATTTCATCAGGCGTGACGCTTTGCGCCATGATGCTGTCGAGGCACTCTGGCAAATGCTCGGCATCGTTGTAGCCGATGACGATGACAGCCACGGATTCATGTGGCTCTGCTGGCTCCACCACCTCCGGTTCACCGAGATCAGCCGGCACTTCTGGGACGGGATACTGCGGCTCCTCCACAGCCTCGACAAA
>CAXNNN010000479.1:0-3403 GCA_964203095.1 Verrucomicrobiaceae bacterium
GACAGCGTGGCCTTGGGTGTGAATTTGAAGCCCGTGGTCAATGCGCTGAAACTACCCGATGCCGTGGTCAGCCAGAGCTTCACACACACGGTCACGGCCCAGCACTCGCCCACGACTTACACCTTCAGCGGCCTGCCGCCGGGGTTGACTGGGGATCGCAGCACTGGCAGCATCAGTGGGCGACCCACATTGGCCGGGCTCTACACCATCACCGTGAAGGCCACGAACGCGGCTGGCATCAGTCCCGCAGCTGCGAGTGACACCATGGAGGTGGAGGCCTTTCCGACGGATGCGATTGGCACTTTCAACGGCATGTTGCCACGGCACCCTGGGTTGAATGCGAATCTCGGCGGGCGTCTCACGCTGACCAGCACGCTCAAGGGCACTTTCAGTGGCAGCGTGGTGCTGGGCACCGTGAGCCATTCGTTCAGCGGTGTGCTGGACATCGCAGCGGGTGTGCCACCAGAAGCGGTCGTGACGATCAAGCGCAAGGGCAGCAGCGACTTGATGTTGGAGATCGAAATGGACACTGCGCAGCGTCGTTTGACGGGAACGCTGACGGCGGGTGCGGATTCCCTCAGCTTCAGCGCTGAGCTACCTGCGGTGCCGGTGGGGAGCCTGCCCGGCAACTACACCTTCGCCACCAAGCTCGCTCCCGCTGATGTGGGTCTGGTGACCGTGCCACAGGGGCACTGCATTGGCGGGCTGAAGGTGGATGCCAAAGGCGTGGCCTCGGGCGTTTTGCGATTGTCCGATGATACCCTGCTCACGCTGAGTTCGCCGGTGGGGCAACAAGGTGGCGTCGTGGTGTTTGCCTTGCTGTATGGCAAGACGGGTTCGTTGAATGGCTCGTTGGATGTGGACACGATGACGGCCTCCAGCTTGTCGTGGTTCAAGCGTGCGCAGAGCGCCAGCACACGCAGCTACAAGGAAGGCTTTGGGCCACTGACGTTGAGCGTGGTCGGCGACCGCTACACTGCGCCTGCACCTGGAGCACTGCCTTTGAATGCGACGCCTGGCGTGATCAACGCACGCCTGTCTTTTGCTAACGGGGGCGCTCCAAACCCGGAACGAAGGCTCGACGTTAGCACCATTGAGATTGTTAGCGGAAGCCCAGCGGCTGCGAAGTTCAGCAAGCCGAATCCCGCCATTGCCACACTGACTCTGACACCTGGGTCAGGCACCACCTTTGTGCCTGGCACGACGGGAACGCTGACTGGCAGCTTTACCCTGATGGATGCGGACCCGACCGTGACACCTGCGAAGGCGCTACTGCGCACGGTCAGCTTCCGTGGGGTGCTGGTGAATGACGGCGGCGTGCCGCGCGGCCTCGGCTTCTTCCTTCTGCCTGAGCTGCCATCAGCCGGGCCACCCAAGACCACGCTGGCCACCTCGCGCCTGCTGAGCGGCAGCTTGCGGCTGGAGGCCCTGCCCTGATCCCCATTTTCCCGACTCTCAACTGACCTAACCACACACTAAAGACCATAAGAAACACATGAGACTAAGACATCAAATGCTGAAGCGCTACCTGGGCTGCGCTGCGCTCCTTTTGGGCGCAGGCACCGCCTCGGCGCACATCAGCTACACCAACCGTGACTTTGGCACTCTGGTGCCAAACGCGGCTCCCGTGACCATCTCCAATCAAACCGTCACCGGCAACTATGGCTGGGCAGACGGCACGGACGACGACAACGCGGACAGCCACAAGGTGCGCTACCATCGCTTCACCCTGGCGGCACCCGCTTATGTCACTATTAGCTTCAGCGGGTCCACCAATGGTGGCACCCGTGATGGCACGATCAAGCCAGGCTTCTCTATCTACCAAGGGCTCGCTCACGTGGCACCGATCACCACGGCTCCCGGCAGCCCTGACTACGACACGTCGCTGATCTCCATGGCCTATCGTGCCCAGCTCGAAACCACCCTGGGCCATCCAGTGGAAGGTTGCTTCCATGCACTGAAGGATTGGCGCATCGGCGGTGACAACCAAGCAGGCCCGACCTTTGACTTCGATGCTGCGGACGGTCTCAGCACCTTTGTGTTCAAGGGTTACGCGGCTGACGGCGACTCGACCTTGTTCGGCTCTACTCCTGGTATCATTGGCGACGGCAATGCCAACGGCACAATCACGAAGTCGATCTACCTCCAAGCCGGTAATTACACAGTCGCCGTGGGTGGCGTGAACTATGCTGGCCAGACGCCGACGCCGGATGCGACCATCTATGGTCTCGTCGGCACGATCTCTGCCACGGCCTTCAGCTACACGGCGGGTGATCCCGCTGCCGGTGGGATTGGCTATCAGCATCAAGTGGTGCTCGATAACAAGTCCACAGGTGGCTTCAGCAGCCATGTCGGTGCCTGGAGCTGGGAAGACGACTCCCTATTCAATGCGGGTGCAGGCGAGCCTCCGGTAGGCTGGACGCACACCTCGAACTGGGTGGCGGTGACGCTGCAGAAGGAGTGCTTGCTGACGGTGACCATGAAGCGGGACAACGCCGTTCCCTGGGTTAGCGGTTCGAATCCTGACCCGAACCAGATGGCCGACACGACCTCCATGTTCCCTTCGTTCACCCTCTGGCGCAGCTGGGATAATGACGGAGACGACGACCATACCTACAACAACCGTGGCAATGTCGCTTGGGCCGAAGACTTGAGCTACATCCACCATGTGGATAACAGCACGGAGACGGAAGTCACGCGCACGTATTATCTGCCAGCCGGTCAATACACCATGGCTCTGGGCAGCAACGCACCCGCGACGAATTCCCTTCGTCAGGGCTACAGCATCACCTTCACCACCAACAAGACCGCCGCAGCAGATCCTGTGGCTGCCGAGGGCGGCGTGGGCTATGCCCGCACGGCCATTGTGGACGCTGGTGACACCGGTAACTTCTCCGCTCATGTGGGTGCCTGGAGCTGGGAGGGCAATGACTTGTTCGACGCGAATGCGGGCGAGCCACCCGTCGGCTGGACGCACACCTCTCAATGGGCGGCCTTGAAGTTGAAACAAGAAGTGCTCTTCACCATCACGATGGAGCGCGATGCCAATGTGCCCTGGCCTTCACTGGCAGAGCCGAACCGCCTCGCGGACACAAGCAGCATGTTCCCGAGCTTCACGCTGTTCCGTGGCTGGGACAATGATGGTTCTGACCACCACACCTACAACAACCGAGGCCGCGTTGTCTGGGCCGAGGACCTGAGTTACGTCGATCACGTCGACAACAGCACCTCACCCACCATCAGCCGCACCTATCGCCTGCCAGCAGGACTTTACAGCTTGGTCATGGGCAGCAACGCGCCCGCGACGAACACGCTGCGTCAAGGCTTCAAGCTGAGCTACAGCGCGGTGGCGGTGACGAGCAATGTGATTGCTAGTGATCCGCAAACGGGTGGCATCGGGTAT
>CAXNNN010000480.1:0-3402 GCA_964203095.1 Verrucomicrobiaceae bacterium
GAGGGTTGCGGAGTAGGTGCGAGCAACCATGTCTCCGCATTATCCAATAAACCACAAGCGCCGCAAGGCTAGGATTGGCACCTGATGAATTGCCATACCCCCTTGCCAGAAGAAGCGAATCATCGTTTCTTATCGAAGTGAAACTTGTCTGCCCACCTCCCGAAACCCGCATTGCCCTAGAGTGGCAATACAAAGCTAAGGCCTTGCTGACCCCGTCTGAAGCGAAATTTCATCAAATACTGATGCGGCACTCGCTTCCTGGCCGGATTCACCTGCTGTGCAAACCCAGGCTTGCCGACTTTCTCGACTCGCAAAAGGACCTCACGGCCTTCAACAAGATTAGTCAGAAGCATGTGGACTTTCTCGTGTGCCGCCCGACGGATTGGATGCCAATGCTGGGCATTGAGTTAGATGACGACAGCCATGAAAAGGCAGCAGTCAAAAGGCGGGACGCGTTCGTGAACACCGTCTTCGCCCAGGTCGGGATTCCCCTGCTGCGCATTCATGTCAGGGAGCTAGAGGAGATTCCCCACCTTGTCAGCAAGCTGTCCCACGCTTGGCTGGAGCGCTCCAAGCGTCTTGCGCTTTGATGCCAACCAACCAAGCGATCAACTCAACAGTCTCGTCTTAGATCGCTAGCGCGTTTTCTGCATCGCCGAAGTGACTTGTCTTCACGCCCATACGGTCCATGAGCGCGATGTGCAGGCGGCAGAGCTTACGATTCGGATCGGTGCTATAGTCATGGAATCGGCCGCCCTGAATGGTGCCGCCGCCATTGCCTGCGAGCACGACGGGGAGCTGGCGTGAGTCATGAGCATTGCCATCGAAGAGGCTGCTGGTCAGCATGATCATGCTATTTTCCAACAGCGTGCGCTCGCCTTCATCGGTAGCCTGCATGTTGGCCAGGAACTCGCCCCACAGCTTGACCTGATGCTGGTTCACCCGCTGATACAGGTCGAGGCGATGCTCATCCCCTGCATGGTGCGAAAGCTCATGGATACCGGCGCTGACGCCGTCCAAACTGGCGAAGCGCATGTTCGACAAGTCGTTGTTCATCATGAAGGTGGCCACCCGTGTGCGGTCCATCTGGAAGGCGAGCAGCATGATGTCGAACATCAGGCGTAGGTGGTCTTCACTGCTGGCAGGAATACCGGCTGGTGGGCGGCCAATCGTGGGGGTCTTCACCGTCGCCATCCAGCCTTGGCCATTGGTTTCAGCTTGGCTGATTTTCTCAGCCATCTCCACGCGCTTCTCGATCTCGCGCACGGAGGTCAGATACTCGTCCATCTTCTGCCGATCGCGGCGGCTCAGTTTCGGCATCAGGCTGCCTGCATCCTGCAACACGAGGTCGAGGATGCTCTTGTCGCGCTTGCGCTTGCTGCCGTCATCGAAGAGCTGGTCGAAGGCTTGCTGTGGGAAGATTTCCTTCGGCGCGGGCGTCGTGGGGGTGCTCCAGGAGATGTAAGCCGAGTAGATGGAAGTGAAGCCGGAGTCCGTGCTGTAGCTGGGGCGTTCCGTGCCAAGCACGACGCTGGGCACCGGTGTGAACTTGCCCGCGTGTGCCGCGATCAGCTGATCCATGGTGGTGCCGACTTCCACATCCGTCGTGGTCTTCTTCACCTTCAATCCACAGAGCACATTCATCTTTGGATAGTGCCCGCCTTCGCCTTCCACAGTGGTGGGGTTCCACAGGCCTTTGAAGACATTGACGTGCTTCTTGAGGCCTTCCAAGGGCGAGAGCGACTTCATGAACTCCATGCCGCTGGCACCATTGGTGGCACCCCAATGGTGCGGGTTGACGCCGTTGCCAGTGAAGCAAACGGCGAGGCGGCGCGGGGCCACGTTGGTCTTGGGAAACTCTGCACCGAAGGCACAGACGGATTCCAGCCAGGGCAGCCCGAGGGCGGCTCCAGTGCCACGGAGAAAGCGGCGGCGTGAGGTATTCATAGGGGGCTTAGGTTTTGGGGGGATTGGAGGAAATTACGGATTGCTAGCGACAGTTGCTTCATTTCGCCGTTTTAAAAATTGGCGGCTCTTCACGATCTCCACCACAGCCGCAGAAAACCGGCCATCGCTTTGTTGCAGCGCCGTTTTCATCTGAATCAGCAGGTTCTTGTCACTGGGCAATGTCTGGCGACCCAGGGAGTAGCCAAGAAGCTTGCGCGTGAACTGCGTGAGGAACTGGCCTTCATTTTTGGCGAGGTAATCCCGCAGACCAGCCAGGCCCTGGAACTTGGTGCCGTCCTTCAACTCACCCGTGTCGTCGATGCCTTCTTCCGCGCGGAAGCGGCCCACCGGATCGAAGCGCTCCAGCGCAAACCCCAGCGGATCGATGCGGTCATGGCACACAGCGCAGGCCGCATCTTGGCGATGCTGCATGAGCGATTCACGCAGCGACGCGGGCTTGCTCGTCTCCTTCAACTCCGGCACATTCGGCGGTGGCGGCGGACTGCTGAAGCCCAGCACCACCTGATACAAGTAGTCGCCGCGCAAGACGGGGCTAGTGCGGAGCGGACGCGAGGTCTTGGTTAAAATCGCGGCCATGCCAAGCAATCCGCCACGGTGATGCTGTGCCGCCTTGACCTCGCGGAAGGCGTCGCCCTGGACTCCAGGAATCCCATAATGCGCAGCGAGGCGTTCGTTCACGAAGGTGTAGTCGCCACTGATGATGTCGGACACATTGCGATCCTCACGGACGAGGCGCGTGAAGAATTCCACCACCTCATGCAGCATGTCTGCGCGCAGTTCTGGGGTGAATTGCGGGAACAGCTTTTCATCGACACCGGCGTGCAGTTCGAAGCCATTGAACTTCAGCCACTGGCCCGCGAACTCCCGAGCCAATGCACCGGCTTTGGGATCACGCAGCATCCGTTTCGTCTGCGCAGCGAGGACTTCAGGCTTCAGTAGGCTGCCGTCATCGGCGGCTTTGCGGAGCTCCGAGTCAGGCGTGGAAGCCCAGAGGAAATAGGACAGCCGTGAGGCAAGCTGCTGAGCATTCAGGGCCACGTCGCTGCTGCTAGCGATGGCGGGTGCAGCTATCGCTGGGCTGCCGGGCGGCGGCGCGGCTGCAGGGAGTGGGAGGGTCTCGGCTTTGAAAAGGAAGTGCGGCGAGACGAGGATGAAGACGAGGACTTCACGAGCAGCGGATTCGCGGTCGAGGTCCTTCTGGAGGCCGGCGTAGTAGAGGCTATCGAGCTTGCTGTTGTCTTCACCAGTGAGCGGGCGACGCCAGGCAAGGCTGGCGAAGTAGTGCAGGTGGCCGAGCATCAGGCTGTTGTATTCTTGTTGCTGCTGGGGGTTGAGCTTGCCGCCGGTGGCGGTATAGCCCCAGTCCTTCTTCAAGTAGGCGAGGTATCTATTTTCCTTCTCGCCCAGGATCTGACCCAGCTGGTCATCGCTGTA
>CAXNNN010000481.1:0-3398 GCA_964203095.1 Verrucomicrobiaceae bacterium
GGGCGAGAGTTGCCGATTCATCCTGACTACACGGGAATCAAGGTCGATCTGCCGCTGCAGGAGCGCGTGAGCGTGCGCTTCGCGGAACATGATGGCTGGGACGAGGTCTTTGTGCGACACTGGGAGGGACGCCCCGCATGACACCCCGCAAAGACCTGCTCGATATCGCCTCCCTCTCGGATGAGGAAATCAACTTCGTTTTGACTAACGCGGAGCCGTTCAAGGACCTGTTCAAGCGCAGTGTGAAGAAGGTGCCCACCCTGAAGGGCCAGACTGTGCTGCCTTTGTTTTATGAAGCTTCCACGCGTACACGCTCCTCGTTTGAAGTCGCCGCCACGCGACTCAGCGCAGACATTATTCCCTTCGATGTCGATTCCTCCAGCGTGACCAAGGGCGAGTCCGTGCTCGACACCGTGGAGACCCTGGAGGCGATGAAGGTCGATTATATTGTGGTTCGCCACAAGCAGAGCGGCATCCCGAACCTGATTGCGCAGAACACCCACGCCTCGGTCATCAATGCGGGCGATGGCTTCCACGCGCATCCAACACAGGCGCTGCTGGATGCGTTCACGATCCAGGAGACTTTCCCAGAGGTGGCAGGGCGCAAGGTGGTGATCGTGGGCGACATCAAGCACTCGCGTGTCGCTCGCAGCACCAGCCTCGTTTTGCGCCGTTTGGGCATGGAGGTTGCGTATCTTGCGCCCGGTTCCCTAATGCCACGCGAGGTGCCGAAGGAGGTCACGTTGCTGCGCAGTTGGGACGATCTCTGGGATTGGAAGCCGGAAATCATTTATCTGCTGCGCGTGCAGATGGAGCGCCAGCGCGAGCCGTTCTTCCCCAGCGTGGGCGAATATCACAAGGTCTATGGCCTGACCGACGAACGCCTGACCCGCGTGCGTCAGCAGGGCTTGTATGTCATGCACCCCGGCCCCGTGAATCGCGGCGTGGAACTGACCGACAACGTCATGACCTACGAGCGCAGCCTGATCAACCAGCAGGTCGAAAACGGCATCGCCGTGCGCATGAGCGTGCTCTACTGGCTAAGGCCAGGGGCAGGCTGCTAGCGGCCATTTCAATTTTGACCCCTGCGTGACTTGGGCGTAGTGTCGTCGAACAGATACAGCCATATGACCTTCACCGCTGTCCTTCCGCCAAATGTCACGCTGCCCGAAGAAACGTGGTTGCCTGCTCTTGTGCGTCGGCATGGGAGCGATCTTGAAGTTACGGCTGATGCGGCATCATCACCTGCACAGCTACCAAGCAGTGAGCGAGCAAAGTCTTTGGCTGCATGGTTGGCACGATGCGCTGCTCAGCCTGTCAGTGCTTTGACCGACCCTGAGGTGGAGGATATGCGCTGGCAGCGTCTGCAAGAAAAACACCAACTCTGATCCGTGCGCGTCTTGGTGGATACCAATGTCTGGCCGGACCTGGTGCCTAACCGTCCTGGGTTCGCAGACGCTTCTTCAATGCTCGTTCTGTGTACTGCGAGGAACGACGAGCTCTGGATGGCGTGGCACACGGTGGCAAACGTGGAATACATCCTTACTCGTGCCAAGCAAACGCCAGCCGAGCGCGAGCAGCATTTGCGGAACATGCTCCAGCAGGCTCGCGTCTCACCGACGGATGAAACCGATGCCCGGCACGCACTCGATCAAGGTTGGAGGGATTTTGAAGATGCCCTTCAATTCGCCGCTGCTAGGCGCTGCCGTGCGGATGTGATTGTCACTCGCAACACGAGTGACTTCGCACGGTCGTCCATTCCTGTTCTCACGGTTCAGGACTTTCTGGCTGCCTATCCGTAAGGGATCCAATATTCGGCCCTGACATCACCACTTGTTCGCCTGAATCACATCCGGCTTGCCGCCGAGGTAGTTGATCAGGTTCAAGGTCGAGCGCATGGCTTGGCGAGGCACGCTTTCAAAGGTGCGGCTACCGATGTGCGGGGTGATGAGCGCCTTGGGATGATTGAGCAGCGGGTGATCGGCAGGTGGTGGTTCTTCGTCGAGCACGTCGGTGGCGTAGCCGCCGAGCTTGCCGCTGTTCAGGGCTTCGAGCAGGTCGCCTTGATGCACCAGTTCAGCGCGGGCGGTGTTCACCAGCAGCGCGCCGGGCTTCATGATGGCGATGCGTTCGGCCTTCATGAGATGCTTGGTTTGCTCGCTGAGGTTGGTGTGCAGGCTGACCACGTCGCATTCAGCCAGCAGGCTTTCGAACTCGGTGTGGCGCTTGATCCCGTGCTCGGTGGCGAAGGCTTCGGGCCAATACAAATCGAGCGCGTGCACTTCCATGTCGAAGGCGCGAGCGCGCTTGGCGACTTCCTGACCGATGCGGCCCAGGCCGATGAGACCGATCTTTTTCTGCCACAGTTCGTGGCCGGTCACGCGCTTCCATTGACCCGCGCGGACGGAGTTGGCGGAATCGACCAAATTGCGCACATGGGCGAGCATGAGGCAGAAGACGTGCTCGGCGACGGTGGTGTGGTTAACGCCGGGGGTGAAGAGCACGGGCAGCTTGCGTGCGGTGCACTCGGCCACGTCGATCTTGTCCAGGCCAATGCCGTATTTGCTGATGACCTTCAGGCGGGGCAGGGCCTTGTCGAGCACGGCCTCGGTGATCTCGTCATCGCCGCAGAGGAAGGCGTCAAAGTCGCCTGCGAGCTCCAGCATTCGGCTTTCAGGCAGCGGACCGCGCTCGCGATGAATGTCAAAGCCTTGGCCTTCCAGCAGAGCATGGTGGTCGCCGGGGGTGTCTTGATACGAGGTGGTGGTGAGCAGGACGCGCATGGGAAAAAAGGTTGGAGGCGGAAGGATGAGGGATGAAAATCAGAAAACTCATGCTCCACTGACGAAACGATGAGTGCAGAAAACGACGACGAGAGCAAGGAGATTGGCGCAGTGCGCAACCTGGGCGTGCAACCGCTGGATGCGCTGATGCGCGAGCGCGGCGTGGAAAACCATGACCTTGTGGCGTCCTGCAAGCATTCGCTCACGCACAAGGCCGTGCAACGCGCTCGCCAGGGCAGGCTTCTGACTATGCGCACGCAACGGCACGTGATCGAGGCCTTCAATACCCTGGTCAAGGCGCGCGGCGAAGACGCTGCCTTCACTCAGACGCAACTGTTCACCTACAAGGCATGAACGGCACACGCGCACCGACGCGGGGTTGAACTGCGCGTGCGTTCGCCGTAACCTATCGCCTGCATGTTTTCCTGGCACCGCCTTTCCCTCCTGCTGTTCGCGACCTTGATCGCGAGCTTGCAACTCCAAGCCCAGGGCAAGAAGAGCAGCCTGCAAGAGCAGCCGGGCTTCCTGGCGGCTGAGCAAGCGCTGGCGGACCAGCTTTACGACGTGGCAGCCGTGAAGGCTGAGCGTTTGCTGAAGCAGAACCCCTGGAAAGCC
>CAXNNN010000482.1:0-3383 GCA_964203095.1 Verrucomicrobiaceae bacterium
TGGGCTTGGAGCTTGAGGATCTTTTCCTCGACCGTGCCACGGGTGACAAGGCGCAGGGCAGTGACGACGCGCTCCTGACCGAGACGGTGGGCGCGGTCGATGGCCTGGGCTTCCACGGCTGGGTTCCACCACGGGTCCATGAGCATGACGTGGTCGGCGGCGGTGAGGTTTAAGCCATAGCCACCGGCCTTGAGGCTGATGAGGAAGACCTTGCACTTGGTGTCCTTCTGGAAGCGGTCGACCTGTGCGCCACGGTCGTTGCTCTGGCCGTCGAGATAGCAGAAATCGTGGCCTTCCTTCTCCAGTTCGCCGCGCAGCAGGTGCAAGAACTTCACGAACTGGCTGAAGACGATGACCTTGCCACCGGCGGTGATGATTTCCTCAAGCCGGTCATGCCAAACGGTGAGCTTGCCACTGAGGTCGTCAGTGCTGAGCGACTTGATCGCGTCCTCGTTCACGCCGGTCATGCGCAGGTCGCAGCACACCTGGCGCAGGCGCAGCAGCACAGTGAACATGGTCATCTTCACGCCTTGTTTGCCAGCGCGCTTGCGGGCATCGCGCACCTCCTGCTGGCCTTCCTCGAGCACGCGGCGATAGACCTCGCTCTGCGGGCCGGACAAGTCGCACCACAGGGTCTGCTCGATCTTCTCGGGCAGATCCTTGAGCACTTCCTTCTTGGTGCGGCGCAGGAAGTAGGGGCGCACCAGCTTGCGCAGGCGCTCGCTGACCTTGCGTGCTTCGGGCGTGGTATTGCCAGCGGCCAGGGGTTTCTCGAAGCGGTCCTTGAAGCTGTCCTTGCTGCCCAGGTAGCCGGGCAGGAGGAAGTGGTAGATGCTCCACAGGTCGCGCACACCATTCTCCAGCGGCGTGCCGGTCAAGGCGAAGCGGCGCTCCGCGAGCACGGCGCGCAGGGCCTTCGCGGCCTCGGTGTCGGGATTGCGGATGTAACTGGCCTCATCCAGGATCAGCGCGGCATACGTGTGCTTCCGGTGCAGCGAGAGGTCGCGCACGATGAGCTGATAGGTGGTGATGATGACATCGTGCTCAGCCACCTCGGCGAAGCTTTCCTTGCGACCCGCGCCGTGGATGGATAGCACCTTCAAGCCGGGAGCAAAACGCTCCAGCTCGCGCTCCCAGTTGGCGATGAGCGACTTGGGGCACACGACGAGGGCGGGGCCAGAACCGATGAGACGGATGAGGGCGATCGCTTGCAGCGTCTTGCCCAAGCCCATGTCGTCGGCGAGCAGGCCGGCTTTGGCACCGCGTGCGGAGGCCTCCAGCCAGCGGATGCCTTCCATCTGGTAAGGGCGCAGCAGCGGCGCGAGGTCGGGCAGCTGTTCATTGACCCATGCTTCGGTTTGCCACGTGGCGGACTGGCGCTCGGTGAAGGTGACGTCGTCGGTGGCGAAGAGGAACTGCGCCTTGTCCGCCCGCACGCGCACGCCTTCGGTGGTGAGTTGGCTGTCGAGGTCGCGCAGGCTCTCCTCGAACTCCTCGCACGCGTCTTCGGCGATGAGGTAAGTCTTGCCATCCTTCCCGCTGATGCCGCGTCGCCCACTGCGGATCATTTGCATGACATCGGCGCGCGAGATACGGAAGCCATCTGGCGCGACATACGCGATGTCGAGAGACAGCCAGTCGTTGCCCCGGCGCTGGTCGTCGTGCTGCGGTTCCTTCACCCGTGGGCTGATGCGCTGCACGCCCTTGGTCGACTGCTGCCAGCGCGCCGACGCATCAATGCGGAAAATTTTCTGCAGGCGCGGCAGCTCGCTGGCATAGAAGCGTGCGACCTTTTCTTGGCCCTGCAATCGCAGTGTGGTGGCGCTGACGGGCTGGAAGCCGAGGTCGAACAAGCGCTCGGTCGCGCCGCGTTCGCGGTCCATGTTCCGCGCATAGAAGCGACCGGCGCTGGCCTTGTCCTGCATGGGGAAGCGATAGCCGCCGACCTCGCCGGGCGTGCCGTCCATGGCCTGCCAGCGCATGGATTCAAAGGTGACATGCAACTTCGCCTCCACCGACTGCATGGAGCCATCGAGCGATAGGACGAACTCGCAGGGCAGGGGAGTCAAGTGCAGCGAAGCCAGGGCCTTGCCTTCCAGACGAAGCTGAAGCGCATCGTCCAAGCCCTCGCGATGCTGCACCAGCCAGGCGAGAGATCGAGAGCCATGCGCAGCGAAGAGATCCTGCACCAACTGGGTGGTCTCCTCATTCGCCTGGAGGGCAAAGAGCGTGCGCGTCTCCGAGCAGCAGCACCAGACGCCGCTGACTTGCTTGATGGAGCTGCTGTCGAGCGTAAACTGCACATCGCTGCCCACCTCGCGAGCGAGCACGGGCAAACGGACTGGCTCCTCGGCCACGGTGAGTTCGCCACTGGGCGCGGAAGGCTTGCCCACGAACACACTGCGATGCCCCACCGATGCCTTCAGGAAGGTGGCCAGGTCATTGCGCGTGAGCATTAGCGGCATGGTGCCGGGCTTCAACCCCTGCGCCCGCAGCCATGAGGTGATACGGCCATCGCTCGCATCGCCCGTGCCGGGCTCGAACTTCATGAACACCGCCGCCTGGCCTTTGAAAGAGCCGTCCAGCAGGTTGTCCGGCAAGAAGAGCGTGAAGTGGCCGGGAGGGGGGAGCGTGACGGGTGGAGAAGTCGAGAGGTGAGAGGTAGAGAAGGTCGAGGTCTCTGGCTTCTTTTCTAATCCTCTAGGGCTCTGAGGCTCTACCGCTCTTGGCTTTCTCAGCACCGTCAGCGCCACCGCAATCGAATGCGCACAGATCAGCCCCCGCCCGCGCGAGGTGGGGCAAGTGCAGAGGTTCTCGACATCGGTGCGGCCTTTGATGGCGAGGCCGGAATTGTAGCGTTTCGGGCCTTCGCTGACGATGCCCTTCACGTCTAGGCCCTCGCGCCGGGCGTCGCTGACCACGCCACGCTCCCTGAGGCTGCGCGCGGCCTTCAGCACCTGCCAGCCCGCGATGTCCCCCAGCCATTTCTCCGTGATGTCCATTTTCCTTCTGGCTTCCCCTTTGCTTTGTGTTGAAATACGTGCTCTTTGACCTCCCGCTCGTAATATGAGGATCGTCGCTGTCGCAAACCAAAAAGGTGGTGTTGGAAAAACAACCACCGCCATGAACCTTTCGGCGTGCCTAGCCGACCTCGGCGTGCGCGTGCTGCTCATCGACCTGGACCCGCAAGGGAACTGCACCAGCGGCCTAGGCATCGCGCGGGAAGATGGTGGCAGCTTGTATCCCGCGCTGGTGAGCAACATGGAGGCGCGCAAGCTGATCCGCAGCACGCGGATCAACAACCTTTCGATCAGTCGCTCGCATCAAGAACTCGCGGGCTGCGAGATTGAGTTGGCCCAGCAAGGCAATCACCTAGTGCGCCT
>CAXNNN010000483.1:0-3378 GCA_964203095.1 Verrucomicrobiaceae bacterium
CATACAAATGCCGACGATCCGGGCTGAACGCCAGACTCCCCGGCGCGCCCGGTAGCGGGGCTTCTCCCACCCGCGTCAGCTCGCCCGAAACTACATCCAAAGACCAGATCGCAATGCGCTTCTCGCCACTTTCCGAGACATAAACCAAAGTCGGACCGGCAAAGGCAGACGTGACGAAGCAGAGCAGAGCAAGGATGGCTTTCATGGTGTTGGGATTGTCTCTCAAACGACGCGCGAAGGGGAGGGTCTTCACCGTTCCTTAGCCTATCAGAAAGGATTGTGGTCACAGATTAGCCGCAGTCGGCTTGGATCTAGGAATGTGCTTCGGGCCGCAGGCTGGCGGGATCAGCAAGGAAATCCCCGCCACAGTCGAGCGTGGGGAAGCGCCAGACAGCCTTGGGCTTTTGGTCCTCGGGGAAACGGATGACAAAGTGCTCCGCAGCCTTTCGCATGACGTCCGAGAGCAACCAGTCTTGCTGCTCAGCGATCTCTCTGAGCCGCTGATACAACGAGTCGGGAAGTTGGATTTGAGTCCGTGTCATGATGCGTTTTACGACTGATTGGCTATCGACGTGAGTTTTATTCGTTTCCAGGGGCGAATTTCCCAGCCCTCCAGCAGCACGGCACACGTAATACCCATTCGCTACCATCGGAGTTGGCTGCGTGAGTGGCCCGCCATCTGCTGCAACAATTTGTTGGCTGCCGTCGTTTCCCAGACGCTCAAAAACCCGCCCTTATCATGGATCGTCGCCACTTCCTTCTCAGTTCTCTCGGCACCACGCTTGCGCTGCCGGGGATGTCCTCGCTCATGGCCAAGACGGTTGGGGGAAGGTCGGCGGTGCAGGCGGCGAAGGGCGCGGGTGTCGGAGCGCGGCGGTTCGTGGCGATCGGGAATTTGCTGGGCTTCCAGACGAAGCAACTTTTCCCTACCACCCAGGGCCGCAATTACGAGAAGACCACGCTGCTGGAGCCGCTGTGGGACACCCGAGGCCAGATGACGGTCCTTCGCGGGCTCGACCATGGCGTGAAGGGCGGCCATTTCGCTGTGCATTCCTTCCTCTCTGGCGTGCTGAACTCGGAAGCGCAGAATCGCCCGGATGGGAATGTGACAATTGACCAGTATTTGGCGGATGAGGTCGGCTTTGAAACGCGGTTCCCCTCGCTCACGGTGGGGTCGGAGGGCGGTATTCATGGTGGCTGTCAGATCGCGTGGACGAAATCAGGCGTGCGTGTGCCGCCGATTACGAATCCGGCTGAGCTGTTCGAGAAGCTGTTCGTGAGTGACTCGCAGGAGCGCCAGGCACGTCGCGTGCAGGAGAATCACGTGCAGGCATCCATCCTGGATTCTGTGCTGGTGGAGGCGAATCGCCTGTCTAAGCAAGTGAACAAGGAGGACAAGGACAAGCTGGACGAATATCTGACCTCCGTCCGCGATGTGGAGAAGCGCTTGGAACTGCGTCAGCGCTGGACCAGCCATCCGAAGCCCCATGCGCCCTTTGAAAAGCCGTCCAACCGCAATGCGGTGGAAGATCTCCCGCTGCTGTATGAGATGATCGCGCTCGCCCTGCAAACGGACAGCACGCGCATCGCCACGCTGGAGATCGGCGGCGACTTCATGCCACAGCATCTCGGCATCAAGAAGGACTACCACGGTCTATCGCATCATGGCAATGACCCCGAGGCTATCGCCAACCTGATCGCTCTGGAAAAATATCAGATCGAGCACTTTGGCAAGTTTGTTGCCCGTCTGTCGAAGATGAATGACGGCGAGCGCACCTTGCTCGATTCCACCACGGTCGTCTTCGGCAGCGGCATGGGCGATGGCAACTCGCACAAGAACTCGGATCTGCCCATCATCCTCGCCGGTGGCGGCTACAAGCACGGCGAATTCCGCGAGGTGCCACGCGAAGGCATCAACAAGGTGCCGCTGTGCAATCTGTTCGTGGACATCGCGCAGAAGATGGGCGTGGAGACCGATACATTCGGCAGCAGCACCGGGCGGTTTGCTTGATGCCGAGTGGCTTCGATTGCGCGTCAGCAAAGTAGCCATCTTGCTCTGCAAGATGAGCGCCATGCTATCCCTAACCTCTGCAGCGTCCCCCATTTGAAAGCGTCCTATTGTTTCCAAGCACCCAGCTCCTCTCGCGGAGTGAAAGGGCTACTATGCTTCGCGTTTGCGGTCCTGACTGGCACTTTGTCGCAAGCTGCTGATCAGGCACCCAAGCTCGTGCAGCAGTTCCTCGGCAAATACTGCCTGGAGTGTCATGACTCGGCGGTGAAGAAGGGCGACCGCGAGTATGAGACCTTTGAGCTGCCGTTGAAGTCGGAGACTGTTCTCATTGAGGCGAAAGACATCATCGACCAGATCACGCTGAAGGAGATGCCGCCGAAGAAGGCGGATCAACCGAGTGATGACGAACGCCTGGCGATGATTCGTGCGCTGCGTGATGGCACGCTGGCCGCGCGGGGCAAGTTCCAAAGCTCTGGCAGTCGCACCGTGATGCGCCGTCTCTCCAGCCGTGAGTATGAGAACACGCTGGCCATGCTCTTTGGCCGACGCGTGGACACGCTGGGCCTGACGGCGGATTTCCCGAAGGAGAAGACCCGTCATCACATCGACACCATTGGCAAGGCATTGGTGACCTCCGGCTTCCTCGTGGATCAATACTTCCAATCGGCCAATCGATTGGTCGAGACACGTCTGGGCAAACCGGCGATGGAGCCCAAGGAGTGGCGCTTCAATAGCCACTTCGTGCAATACGAGGAGCTGAGCGGGTCGCACAAGAACGTCTTCAACTACCGCTACCTCAATCTCTACGAGCAGCCGAACACGGACACGCGCCAGGGCGGCTATGGACACATCGAGGACTTCAAGCAGGGCGTGCCCGTTTCCGGTCTGTATGATATCGACGTCGAGGCCCAGGCGCTGCATCGCGACACCCACTACGACCCCAAGATCTTCGGCATCGACTTCTCGGAGCCCTTCATCATCGGCGTGGTGCCGGGCGACGTCACCAAGGGCCACATCCATTACCCACAGGCCATCGAGCCGCTGCTCGCCAGCAGCACCGTGCCAGATGACAAGCCCACGTGGCTGAAGTTCCGCGTCTGGTTGGAAGCAGGACAGACCCCTCGCTTCATTTTCCCGAATGGTCCGTATGAATCTCGCGCCTCAGTCATCACGGTGAACAAGCGCTACAAGGATGACTTCCAGGGGCGCACCGAAGGGTCCGATGTTAGCCGCACCATCCTTCTCAAAGAAGGCAAGCTGCCGCACATCCGCATCAGCGATATCAAGATTAACGGACCCCTGGTGGAGAAGGGCGGAAGCGCGGAAGAGCGCGCCGTGTTTGGCAAAGAAGGATTCAAGGCGGAGCG
>CAXNNN010000484.1:0-3372 GCA_964203095.1 Verrucomicrobiaceae bacterium
GCCGCGTTTCATCAGCGCGACATCGCGTGCGAGGTCATTGGGCAGATACAAGCGGGCTGCGAACTGGCTTTGACGATGGGCGGCGAGCGCTGCGTGTTTGCGGAGATCGCTCCGGCAGTGTCGGCCCTGGATGCCAGGTGCCCGTGATCAAGACCTCGCGTGGATGCTCCGGCATACCGCGCTCGTGGATGTGCATTTCCTGCACGAGCAGATCGACCGCAGCAGCACCCACACTGTCCAGATTGCCGTCGATGCCAGCCTTGGTTTGCCGCTCTAGCTCGGTGCCAAACATGTAGGCCGCCCCGACGTCTTTCGGCACTTCGAGGCGCAGGCGTTGCAGCAACTCGGCGACGCCGATTTTGTAAACGAGCAAGGCATCCGGCTGATGTCGGTCGAACCACTCGCAGAAAACATTCATGCCCACCATGAGCAGCGGACACTGCTCCTCGGGCGGGCGTTGCTATTGATCATCGAGCGCTGCCGCCGACCACTGACCGCCGACGATGGTGTTGTTGCACAGTGGCGCGATGAGGCCCGGTCGTCGATAGCCCAGCGAGTGCATTTGCTGGAAGGCGAGCTTCACATTGTAAAAGCCGTGCAGTTGCGCACGATCCACGGGCAGCATGTGAAAGTAGGAGCTGAGGCCGACCAGGCAGAAGTCGCTGACATCGAGCGGACGTGTCTGATCGTCGCGCTCAGATAAGCCGAGGATGACACCGCTTATACCGCGCGTGACCAGCACGCGACGCAGGCGCGCCCGATTGCCATGCAAGTCGTCGAGACAGATGACTTCCAGATGATACCCGAGCTGCTCGGCCCGCTCCTGAATGCCACGCCAATACCAGCGGCACACGTCCTTCCTCTGCCATTCGGACTCCGGCACGCTGGTGACCAGTGCGATGCTCTCGCCATGCGATTCCAGCTTGCGCCGACGCTGCGTCATGAGCGCCTGAACCAGCGGGTTCGGCGCGTAGCCGAGTTGAACAGCGAAGCCTTTGACCCGCTCACGCACTGCTGGGGTGATGCGAGGGTCGTTGCGCAGCGCCCGCGAAACCGTCGCGCATGGAGACGCCTTCGGCCTGGGCAACAGCGAGCATGGTGGGCGCGGTCAGTTTCAAGCATGTGCCAAAGAGCACAGAACATGCCATGGCGACCTTGCGGCGTGGGTTAAGCCGAGGCATATCGTGCTTATCATTCATATATGCCTGACTTCGACGCTGTCATCATTGGCTCCGGCCCCAACGGCCTAGCTGCGGCCATCGCGCTGGCGCAGCAGGGCTGGAAAACACTGGTCGTGGAGGCTTCCGACACACCTGGTGGCGGCATGAGAACGAAGGAACTGACCTTGCCTGGGTTTCATCATGACGTGTGCTCGGCGGTGCATCCGACAGGTGTGGCCTCGCCCTTTTTCCAATTGCTGAAGCTGGAGGAGCACGGGCTGCGCTGGGTGCATCCGGCGGTGCCGCTGGCGCATCCGCTGAACGATGGCCGCGCCGCAGTGCTGCGCCGTTCCGTCGACGACACCGCTGATGGATTGGGCCGTGATAGCGTGGCGTATCGGCTGCTCTTTGACTGGATCACCGAGCACGCGAGCGAGCTGTATCCCGACATCTTTTCGCCGCTGAATCTGCCGAAGCATCCACTGGCCATGATGCGTTTCGGCACAGCGGCGATGCTGCCTGCGGCCTTGCTGGCGCAGCTTTTCCGCACGGATGAAGCGCGCGCGCTACTCGCAGGCAATGCCGCGCACAGCGTCCTACCACTGGAGCATTTGTTCACCTCGGCGGTCGCGGTGATGCTGCAAATGAGTGCCCATGCCGTGGGCTGGCCCGTGGCTCAGGGCGGATCGCAAAGCATCGCGAATGCACTGGTGAGCAAGCTGCAAACGCTGGGCGGTGAGGTGCGCTGTGGATGGCAGGTGAGAGCGATGAAGGAGCTGCCAAGCGCACGGGCTTACCTGTTTGACACATCGCCGCGAGTGATGACCAGCATCGCCAATGAAGCGCTGCCTGCGTCCTATGTGAATCGCCTGCACCGCTACCAGCACGGGCCGGGTGTTTTCAAAATCGACTACGCGCTCAACGGTCCCGTGCCATGGCTGAATGCAGCGTGTCGCCAAGCAGGGACGGTGCATGTCGGCGGCACGCTTGAGGAGGTTCGGGCTTCGGAGCTCGATGCCTATGAAGACCGGCACTCAGAGAAGCCGTTTGTTCTCGTCGCGCAGCAATCCGTGTGCGATGCGACACGAGCTCCAGATGGAAAGCATACGCTCTGGGCTTACTGCCATGTGCCCGCGGGCAGCACCGTGGACATGACGGCCATCATCGAAGCGCAGATCGAGCGTTATGCTCCCGGCTTCCGCGATACAATCCTGGCTCGGCACTCTATGAATTGCGCACAGATGGAGCGCTACAACGCGAACTACATTGGCGGCGATGTGGTCGGCGGCATGGCGAACTGGCAGCAGCTCATGACACGCCCCGTGGTCAGCCTTTGCCCGTATGCGACGCCGAACAAGGTGGTGTTTCTTTGCTCCGCAAGCACACCACCAGCGGGCGGCGTGCATGGCATGTGTGGCTGGAATGCGGCTCAAGCGGTACTGAAACGGATCAAGCGCTAGCCACGATCTGTTGCGCGAGATCGGGATGATCACGCACGAAAGCGGCGGGCGTCAGATGATGCTCGTGAGCGCAGGACAGATTCTCCGTGAGCAGCACGTGGTCGATGGCTTCGGCGAAGACATGCACTGCATCGCGCTCATCTTGTGCGTTGTAGGTCAGGCCGTTGAAGAGCGCGTCGTGCTGGTAGCGTGATACCCATTCATGCGCGATGCGCGGGTAGGTGGCCGTGACCTGAGCCAGCAGCGCAGCGACATTCTTTTCCTTCAAGCTCTCTAGCAGATGGCAGGTCAGCGTGCGTGCGACTTCGGTGGCCGAGTCCACCAGACCTTCCGCCACGGCCGAGGGCACGGTGGCATTTGAGACCTTGCGATGGCGGTGCTCGAAATTGAAGCCCAGATCGACTTGGCACACCTGACCGTGCTTCAGACGCTCCTGCGACTCGCACAACAGACACATTTCCAAACCCCAGCCGGAAGAGATTTCGAACTGGCCGATGGCTTGCAAGTCCGCGCTAAATTCGCCGCTGAGCGGGTAGCGAAAACTCTCCAGGAAGTCGAGCAGCGGACTGCGGCCGAGGGTTTCGATGAACGCCTGAATCAACGGAAACACCAGCAGACGCGTGACGCGGCCATACAAGCGCCCACCGACACGCCCGTAGTAGCCCTTAGCGAAGTGGTAGTCCAAGCCCGGATGCGCCACCGGGTAGCAAAGCCGCCAGAGCATCGCCCGCTCATAAGACAAAATGTCCGTG
>CAXNNN010000485.1:0-3364 GCA_964203095.1 Verrucomicrobiaceae bacterium
CAATGAAGATGCCATCAGCACGGCGCGGCGACTCGCGCTGGAGGAAGGTTTGCTGGTCGGCATTTCCACCGGGGCGAATGTCTGGGCGGCTTTGCAAGTCGCTGCCCGTCCTGAAAACAAGGGCAAGCTGATCGTCACCGTCGGTTGCAGCACGGGCGAACGCTACCTGTCCACCGCGCTGGCTGATGAAGCCCGCAACAAAGTCACCCTTTAGTTCTTCCATGTCCACGCTATCCAGAATTCAATTCACGGGCGACTACGCTGGCCGTCCGCTGAGCCGTTCCCGCATGACCCTGAGCAGCATTCCCCAGCAAGGATCCCTCTTCATTCCCAAAATCGTGTCCAAGCCTTTGAAGGCCGGATATGGGATGAAGTTTGGCATCTTTGCCGGGCTGCATGGCGATGAGCAGGCGGGCACGCTGGCCGTGCATGAACTGGTGCGCTGGGCGGCGGAGCAGCCAGAGGAATTGCATGACTTTGAGCTGCACTTCTATCCCGTGTGCAACCCAACGGGTTGCAGTCAGAACACTCGGCACTCCCTCAGCGGGTTCGATTTGAATCGCGAGTTCTGGGTCGGATCGAGCGAGCCTGAAGTGCAGTATCTGGAGCGTGAACTGCGGGCTGAGAAGTATGAGGGCATCATCGCGTTGCACTCGGACGATACCTCTGACGGTTGCTACGGGTTTGTCAGTGGTTCACTGCTCAGTGAGCATTTGCTGGAGCCAGCGCTGGCCGATGCTCATGCGTTGCTGCCGCGCAACGACGCTTATGTGATCGACGGTTTCAGTGCCGCGCAGGGCATCATCAAGGAAGGCTATCATGGCGTGCTCAGTGCGCCGCCGGAGCAGCGTCCGCATGCGTTGGAAGTGGTGTTTGAGACACCTGCGCTTGCCCCCTTGGATCAGCAGGTGGAAGCCACCGTCATCGCGGTGAAGACCATGCTGGCGAAGTATCGCGAGCTTCAGGCCTACGCCCCGAACCTCTAAGCCCGCATCACCGCTCATGCCGCGTCGCAGACATGTTTTGCCTGGGTTCTCATTGTCCCTGGGCTTCACCCTCACGTATCTCAGCCTCGTTGTGCTGCTGCCATTGGCGGCGCTCGCGTGGAAATCATCCTCCGGCGGGCTGGAGGTCTGGCAGCGCACGCTGGCGGATGCGCGTGTGATTGACTCGCTGAAGCTGAGCTTCGGCACCGCCTTCGCCGCCGCCCTGGTGAATGGCTTCTTCGGCCTCATCACTGCCTGGGCGATCGAGCGCTACCCTTTCCCTGGGCGGCGCGTGATTGATGCCATGGTGGACCTGCCCTTTGCCTTGCCGACGGCGGTCGCGGGCATCTCGTTGGTCACGCTGTATGCGCCGAATGGCTGGATTGGCTCCTGGCTGGCGCAACACGACATCAAAGGTGCTTACAGTCCCCTGGGCATCACCATCGCGCTGGTGTTTGTGGGCTTTCCCTTCGTCGTGCGCACCATGCAGCCAGTGATCGCGGACCTGTCACTGGAGGTGGAGGAAGCCGCTGCGTGCTTGGGAGCGAATCGCTGGCAGACCTTCACCCGCGTCATCTTCCCGGCGCTGCTGCCGGGCACGCTCGCAGGCATGACCTTGGCCTTTGGCCGCGCAGTGGGCGAGTATGGGAGCGTGGTCTTCATCAGTGGCAATCTGCCTTTCAAGACGGAGATCGCGCCGCTGCTCATCACCATGCGACTGGAGGAGTATGACTACGCAGGCGCAGCCACCATCGGGCTCATCATGCTGATTGCCTCCTTCCTCATCCTCGTCGCCTCGAACGGTCTCGCCGCGTGGAATGCACGCCGCACTGCCCGCTGAATCCCCATGGCTGCTATCCTTGAACATCACCCCCGCCGCGCGCATCCCGTGCGTCGTGCCACTGCCGAGTCGGCTTGGACGCGCTGGCTCATCATCAGCCTCACCGTGGGCTTCATGCTGCTCATGTTTGTGCTGCCTTTGGGCATCATCTTTCAGGAGGCTTTCCGCAAGGGCTGGCAGACCTTTCTGCATGCCTTCGACGACCGTGCGACACGGCACTCGATCTGGCTCACGCTGCAAGTCGCGGCGATTGCCGTGCCCTTGAATACCGTGTTCGGCCTAGCTGCTGCATGGTCCGTCTCGCGCTTCCGTTTTCGTGGCAGGCGCTTGCTGTCATCGTTGATCGAGCTGCCGCTGTGGGTCTCGCCTGTGATCGCCGGTTTGATTTACGTGCTCTTGTTCGGTGCGCAGGGCCTCATGGGGCCATGGCTGCGCGAACACGAGATTAAGATCATCTTCGCCCTGCCCGGCATCGTGCTCAGCACCCTGTTCGTGACCTTCCCCTTTGTGGCCCGCGTGCTGACGCCGCAGATGGAAGCCCAAGGCCATGCCGAGGAAGAGGCGGCGATGACGCTGGGCGCGAACGGTTGGCACATGTTCTGGCGCGTGACGCTGCCGAAGATCAAGTGGGGCCTGCTCTACGGCATCATCCTGTGCAACGCGCGCAGCATGGGCGAATTCGGTGCGGTCAGCGTGGTCAGTGGCCACATCCGCAATCAGACCAACACCATGCCCCTGCACATCGAGGTGCTTTACAACGAATACCAGTTTGTCCCCGCCTTTGCCGTGGCCTCCGTGCTCGCGCTGCTGGCCCTGATCACCCTGTTACTGAAGACTCTGACCACCACCCAACGAGGAGCCGCATGAGCATACGCATCCAAGATATCAGCAAGACCTTTGGCAAGTTTGAAGCCCTGAAGAAAGTGAACCTTGACGTCCGCACGGGCGAGATGGTCGCGCTACTCGGACCCAGTGGCAGTGGCAAGACCACGCTGCTGCGCATCATTGCCGGCCTGGAGTTCGCCGACGAAGGCGACGGCCACATTCAGTTCCATGGCGAGGAAGTCACCGACCGCACCGCCTACGAGCGTCGCGCAGGCTTTGTGTTCCAGCATTTCGCGCTCTTCAATCACATGAGCGTGGCCGACAACATTGCCTTCGGCTTGAACGTGCAAAAGCGCGCCCAGAAGCCATCGCGGGAGGAGATCCAGCAGCGCGTGCAGCACCTGCTGGAGCGCATTCAACTGCAGGACTTCGGCCATCGTTTCCCGGCGCAGCTCTCCGGTGGTCAACGGCAACGCGTGGCCCTGGCACGAGCGCTCGCCGTCGAGCCGCGCGTGCTGTTGCTGGACGAACCCTTCGGCGCACTGGATGCGAAGGTGCGCAAGGAACTGCGCAAATGGCTACGCCAGTTCCACGAGCAGAACCGCATCACCAGCGTCTTCGTCACCCACGATCAAGACGAAGCCTTCGAGCTTGCCGACCGCGTCGTCATCCTGCACGAGGGCAGCATTCAGCAAGTCGGCTCACCCGCCCA
>CAXNNN010000486.1:0-3356 GCA_964203095.1 Verrucomicrobiaceae bacterium
AGGCCGGCATCGTGCAGATCGACAACGACGTGGAGATCGGTGCAGGCACCACCATTGACCGCGCCCGCTTCGGTCGCACCTGGATCGGCGAGGGCACCAAGATCGACAACCTGGTGCAGATCGGTCACAATGTGGTCGTGGGGAAGCACTGCATCATCGTCGCCTGCGTCGCCATCGCAGGCAGTGCCATCATCGGCGACTACGTGGTCATCGCCGCTCAGGTGGGGATCGCCGGGCACGTCACCGTCGGTTCCCAGGCTACGCTCGCAGGCCGCAGCGGCGTGACGCGCGATCTACCCGGTGGCAAGACATACTTCGGTTTCCCCGCTATCCCTGCCAGCGAGGAGAAGCGCCGCATCGCCAGTGTCAGTCGCCTGCCACAACTGATGGCACGCGTGAAGGAACTGGAGCGTCAGTTGGCGGCGAGCCAAGGGTGACTAGAACAAGGTCAGCTAGAGCGGTGCGCGGAGCTGTTAGTTGCATCGCATGGTTAGGCGTTCAGCTCATTAGTGAAAGCGTTGTCAGGGCGAATAGCATAGCAAACAAAGAACTTTGTTAGCTCTCTTGGAAGAGGCTTCAGGGTGGTGAAATAAACGTTATCTGAGGTGCGGTGGACTGCTAATCGATCATAAAGGCCGCGCTCGTCATCTCCTCGCGGTGGGCGCAAGATAACTGAGCCGTTCATGCTCTGATACAAAGCGTGTTGCTCGACCTCGTCAATCGGTGGCGGCGGCTCTGGGAAAAAGGCACTGCACGTGTGCTCAGAATCATTGTCGTTTCGATCTGGATCGCTCCATGGCATCCCGCTAAGCCAATCGTCGGACAGGTCACTGCGCCGAATAATACGAACCGCCGAATATACAGGCTTCGCCTCGTAGGCATCATCGTCGAGCTTGCTTGCGACTTCTTCCGCGTGTTTGCGGGAGTCAGCTAGGACGACAGTCCAAGCCGCATGTGCTTTGGTAACGCGAAATAAAGATAGGTTGTTGTCTGGCATACGTGTTGCGAGAACGCCTAAAATTTTAATCATCGACAGACAACCTGTCGAATAACGCTCCATCAGCTCACTAAATCGATATTTTGTTGGCTAACAAGTTATAGGCGGACTTTTCCGACATTGGATGTCCGCCTCTTACATCAGCTTCGCCCCGGCCTCGGCCAGCGGGCTGCGCTCGCCTTTGACGAGTGGCACGTGGGCGGCGAAGGGCTGGCCGCGCATCTTTTGGCGGGTGTAGACGAGGCCGTTGCTGCGGCTGTCCACATAAGGATTGTCGATCTGGGCGGGGTCGCCGATCATGACCAGCTTACTCCCGCGTGACATGCGGGTGACGATGGTCTTGGCCTCCAGCGGGGTGAGTTGCTGGGCTTCGTCCAGGATGAAGAAGCGCTCGGGAATGCTGCGGCCACGGATGTAGCAGAGGGCTTCGATTTCGAGCGTGCCGTTCTGGATGAGGTGATCGTAAGGTGTCGCTGGCTGGGCGTGGGAGCCTGAGCCGGGTGCCACGGCGTCGGGCATGAACTTGTTCTTCTTCCGCGTGGGGCCTTGCGGGGCATTGGCCACGGGGCGCATGAGCAAATCGAGCGCGTCGTAGATGGGTTGCAACCAGGGGCGCATCTTGTCCTCCAGCGAACCGGGCAGGAAGCCGATGCCGTTGCCCATGGCCACAATCGGGCGGCTGATGGTGAGGCCATTGTAGCCGTGGGCCATGACTTGGCTAAGGCCAGCGGCGACGCTGAGCAGGGTCTTGCCCGTGCCGGCCTGACCGTAGGCGGTGACAAGGGTGATGTCGGGGTTGATCAAGGCGTCGAGCAGGCAGGCCTGGCCGAGGTTCATGGACTTGATGGTGCGTCCGTTGCCGATCTTGAGCCCCTCGGGCACGTGCAGCTTCACGAAGCTGCCGCTGCTGTTGAGGCGTGCGGGGATGCTCTGCTTTTCTCCGGCGACCATGAGCACATACTCATTGATCGCGATGTGCGTGGTGCGGTCCTTGGGCAGATCAATGCTGCCAGTGCTGGCGTAGCGCTGGAGTTCGTGAGTGGAGACTTCGATGCGGGCGAGTTCGAAGTTCGACACCTCGCGCACCTCGACCTTATCATTGAGATAGTCCTCGCAGTCGATGCCGACGGCGCGGGCCTTGAGCTGCATGTTCAGGTCCTTGGTGACCAGGATCACGGGCTGACTGAGCTTCTCCTGAAGGTAGAGGGTGCAGGCCAGGATCCGGTGATCCACCTTCTCCACGCCCGGGAAGACGCGCTGGAACCTCTGCAAGTTCGGCCCCTGGGCCTCGGTCGGGTCATAGATGACAAGGCGGACGCTGCCACCGCCGACGGTCGGGATGCCTTCGGTGATCTTGGAGGCGTCTTGGTTGAAGAACGCGGTCAGGGTGCGGTGCACCTCGCGGGCATTCGCACCACGCTCGGTGGGCTCGCCTTTGAAGCGGTCTAGCTCGCTGAGGACATCGACCGGAATGCAGACGTGATTGTCGGCGAAGCGCCCGAGACAGGCGGGATCGTGCAGGAGCACATTGGTATCGAGAACGAAAGTCTTGGTGGACGCTGGGCTGTCAGGGGTGCGCTTGGCTTTGGTCTTGCGTCGTGGTCGGTCAGCGGGATCTGGCATGAAAGGGGCGGCTCCGGACGGCGAGAGGTGGCCAAGCAGATCGCTGTTTTGAGGGAAGAGCGGCAGGGTAGAAAAGGTCTCTCGGTCCATAGTGATGAGGTGAAGTGACATCGCGACTTGAGGCGACTGAGCTCCCTGCTTCTCATTGAAGCAGGTCGTGGGCCGACTGTGGGCCATTCCGCTGTTTGGTGTTTTTCCAAAACCTATGGCAGACTGTCAAAAGACGCGCTCCAGCGCAAGTGAAAGGTCGGACATATTCACATTTGTTCGCAGGGGGAAGAAGGTGGCTTCGGCTTCCGTCGAAATCGCAGGCCCCCAGATTCGACGGAAGGGCGCTTTCGGAAACGCAGGAGGATAGACCTCTGGTCTGTCGATGGCTTGAGGCTTTCCAGCCTAAAGATCCCATCCCTTGGGCTGAAAGCCCCAGGCCGATGACAGGCCGGAGGCCTATCCTCCCGCTGGCTGGCGCTGATCACCGGATCGTCGCAGGCAGAGCCTTTGGAATGGCAGCCAGGATGCGGCCATGGGCTAGCTCGACCTCGTTCGTCTCCAGCGTGCGATCACTGGCCCGGTAGGTGAGCGACCAGGCGATGGACTTGCGGTCCTTGGCCAGCTTGGTGCCGGTGGCGTCGGTGAAGACATCGAAGACTTCCGCCTTATTCAGCAGCGGCTCTTTCTGAGCGGCGAAGAAGGTGGCGACTTGCTGGTGCGGCAGGTCGGCGGGCACTTCTAAGGC
>CAXNNN010000487.1:0-3345 GCA_964203095.1 Verrucomicrobiaceae bacterium
CAAGTTCCTCTATTACCATCTGAAAGCCGACAGCTTCGGTGACCGCGAGCTGCCCATCGGCAAGGCGCGCATTGCCCGCCCGGGTCGTCACGCCACCGTCGTCGCGTATAGCGCCATGGTGCATGAAGCGATCCGCGCTGCCGAGGAACTGCAAGCCGACGGCTACCAGATCGAAGTCGTCGATCTGCGCTCCGTGAAGCCCATCGACACCGACACCATCCTCGCCTCCGTCGCCCGCACCGGACGCCTGCTCTGCGTGGGCGAAGCCTTCCCCTGGGGCGGCGTCACCGCCGAAGTCCTCGCCCGCGTGGCCACCGAAGCCTTCCACCTGCTCGACGCTCCTCCGCAGCGCCTGAACAGCAAAGACACCCCAATCCCGTATCACCCCAACCTCTGGAAAGCCCACCGCCCGACCGTGGCGAGCATCACGGATGCGTTGCGGAGATTGTTGAGATATTGATTTCAAAACAAGGCCTTCCTGCTGCCATGAAAGTGTTTGGTGCTAAGTCTTTGGTGATGAGTTAGGACCTTGTTCGGCTAGCCATCTGCATCTCCCTCAACTAAACACTGAGCACTCATCACTTTTCCTTCCCATGCGTTCCATTCCCATCCTCATGCCCCAGCTGGGCGAGTCCATTGCCGAAGCCACGGTCGTGAAGGTGCTGATTGCACCCGGTGCCAAGGTCGAAGCGGAGCAGGACATCTTTGAGGTCGAAACCAATAAGGCGACCATGAGCATCATCGCGCCTGCCAGCGGCACGGTCGGCACGGTCAATGCGCAGATCGGCACCAGCTATGCGGTGGGCGCGGCCTTGGCCAGCCTGCAAATCAGCGAGGCGGATGCTCGTGCGCTAGGTCTGAACGATGCACCGCCTGAAGCGCCGCGGGTGGAGAAGACGGACAAAGCGGAGACAAAGGATGTCGTCCATTTTGCCGTTAATGAGGCGGATACCATTTATCACAAGCAGCCGACGGTGGAGCCCGTGGTCGGTGGTCTGCCAGTGCCTGCGGGTGCGGCGGGCGCGAGCTACATCAGCCCGCGCATGAGGGCGCGCATGACCGAGCTAGGGCTGAATGCGGCGGACCTCGCCGGCGTTCCCGGCACGGGTTCGGGCGGTCGCGTGACGGTGGAGGACTTTGAGCAGTTTTTGCGCAGCCTGGAGCAGCATCACATGACCCCGGCCTCGCCCATGCGTATCGCGGTGGCCGATTCCATGCGGCGCAGTTGCACGCGGCCCCTGGCCACGGTGGGCACCTCAGTCATGCTGGATGCCCTGCTCGCACATCGCCGCAAGGCCACGGTCAAGCCTGGTCCCGCGCTGTATGTGCTGCGCGCTCTGGCCGTGGCGCTGGCCGAGAACACGGCAGTCGCGGGTCGCTTGGTCGGCAATCGCATTGTTCACCCGAAGGCTATCGACATCGGTTTCGCGGTTGAGGTCAATGACGGCGTGATGGTGCCCACGCTGCGCGATGCCGACAAGAAGCCGCTGGCCAGCATGGTCGTCGCTTACAATAAACTTGTCGAGCAAGCCCGTGCCCGTCGCCTGCCGAAAGAGGCAGCGGTGCCCGGCATCGCGACCGTGACGAACTTTGGCACCTTCGGCATCGAATGGGCCACGCCGATTCCCTTGCCCGAACAGAACCTCGTGCTCGGCCTCGGTGCCGGTCGCAAGCAACCGATCTGGAGCGACGAGGTGAATCAATTCATCCCCATCACGATGGCGCAGATCACGCTCAGCTTTGACCATCGTATTCTCGATGGCGGTGGCGCGGGCCGCTTGCTAGCACGGATTGCGGAGCTGTTGCAGAAGCCAGAGGCGCTGTGACGGAGTTGGTAGAGGAGAGTTGATTTGTTGATAGCCGGAGACCGCGAGAAACAAGGTAGGGCGGTCCTTGGCCACACCAAGACGGTGCAGGGCGGGCACAGCACCATCCCTTTTTGGCTATCAACTATCAGCCATCAACTCTCAACTATTCCTCACATCACCATCCCACCATCCACGGCCAAAACTTGGCCGGTGATGTAGCGCGCTTCGTCGCTGGCGAGGAAGGCGGCGGCGCTGGCGATGTCTTCGGCTTGGCCCATGGCACCGAGAGGGATTTTGGTCAGCACGTTTTCCTTCAGCTTGTCATCGAGCACGTCGGTCATGTCGGTGGCGATGAAGCCGGGGGCGATGACGTTGGCGGTGACGCCGCGGCCGGCGAACTCGCGGGCCAGTGATTTGGTGAAGCCGATCAGGCCAGCCTTGCTCGCCGCGTAGTTGGCCTGGCCCGCATTGCCGATGAGGCCGATGACGGAGGCGACATTGATGATGCGTGCACCCTTTTGCTTCAGGATGGAGCGCTGGAAAGCCTTCACGGTGTTGAAGGCACCCTTGAGGTTGGTGTTGAGCACGATGTCCCACTCCTCGTCGCTCATGCGCAGCAGCAGATTGTCGCGGGTCACACCGGCGTTGTTGACCAGGATGTCCACCTTGCCGAAGTCGGCGAGGATCTGCTTGCCGATCTCGGCCACGGCAGCGCCATCGGCCACATCGACGGCATAAGGGCGCGCGCTGTCAGGCGTGATGGCATTCAGCGCGTCGGCCACGGCCTTGCTGTTGGCTTCCGTGCGGCTGATGATGGCGACCTTTGCGCCTTCAGCGGTGAAACGTTCGGCGATAGCCTTGCCAATGCCACGGCCTGCGCCGGTGACGACTGCGATTTTGTCAGTGAGTTTGCCCATAAAAGAGCGCGCAGTGTGGGCATCTGTGTCGGATTGGCAACCAATGTTTGCTGACCCCAGCTTGACAAGCGTATGGACCGTTGCCAAACACCGAGCACACAATAATGCTACACGATCTACTCAACATATGGTTCACCTGGGTTCAGGACTGGGGTTACTGGGGCGTCATCATTCTCATGGCGATGGAAAGCTCGATCTTCCCCGTGCCGAGTGAGGTGGTCATGCCGCCCGCTGCCTTCCTGGCTGCGCAGGGCAAGATGGACATCTGGGGCGTGATCCTCGCAGGCACCTTTGGCTCCTGGCTTGGCTCGGCCATCACTTACTTCTTTAGCCGCTGGTTGGGTCGTCCCTTTGTGCTGCGTTATGGGAAGTATTTCTTCATCAAACCGGATAAGTTCGAGCGGGCGGAGGTCTTCATGCAGCGCTACCAAGCCTCGGGCATTTTCTTTGCCCGTCTGATGCCCGTGGTGCGCCACCTCATTTCAATCCCGGCGGGTATCGTGCGCATGCCCTTTGGCATGTTCAGCCTGATGACCACGGTCGGCGCGTTCATCTGGTGCAGTATCCTAGCCTGGTATGGCAAAGGCATGGCCGAGCGGAATCCCGACCTGATGAAGGAC
>CAXNNN010000488.1:0-3344 GCA_964203095.1 Verrucomicrobiaceae bacterium
GCAGGAACTCACCGCTACTCGCTTCGGCCAAGGCAACCAGCGCACTGGCGTGCACGGTGCCGATGTGATTTAGATACCGCTCGCTAGCGGGTAGCCGTAGCAGATGCGGTTCATCTGCACCTTGCAGGCCGATGAAGCGATTGAAGGAGAGATCGAGCACTGTGGGGTTCACGCGCTCAAGGATGCACACCCTCGAGCACCGGGACAATCGCAAACCCGAGGTTAGGAGCGCCACTCTTGCCTCCTGCATTCGCACAGGCATTCAGCGCGTCACCCCACCTGGGGTTCACGCCGATCCATTGCAGCCCCAGCGCGAAGCTGTCTGTCCAGGTGCCGGTGTAGCCCTTCGCTAGCGTTTCATCCGCCGCTTGATTCAAGCCGCGGGTGAGTGCGTCCAGCAGTGTGGGACGAAAGGCATGATCAGCAGGCAACGCATGAAACAGCTCCAGCAGATCGCGCATAAGGATGTTGTGATACACGGCGCAGGCATTGTGCGCGTCGAACCAGCGACCGTTGGGCATCTGACCAGGCAGCACGCCGGTGTCGGCCTTGTTCACAGCGGCGGCAAGATACGCATCATCGCCAGTGGCACTAGCGAGACGAGCCAGCAACCCGACGCTGAAGGCATTGTAGTTCCAGTTGGAGACGAGTGGGCGCTTCATGGCCCAGTCGCCCGACTTGCGCGCCGCATTCAGGTAGCGCACGTCCTTGGTAAGCTGCCAGGCACTGAGCAAAGCGCGTCCGCAGAGGCCATTGTCGAACTGCAAGCCGCCGTCCGTGCCATCATCGGGAATCCAATCATTCACCACCATCTCTGGGTGCTCTTTGATCGCTCTCTGCACGATGTAGCCGACCTTCTCGCGTGGCTTCAAACCGGGACCGATGGGGAATGGGAAGACGCCACTGGAATGCTGTAGCTTGATCAACCAATCGGCCCCCTCACGCACGACCGCTGTTAGTTCCTCGCGCTGCTCAGGAAACAAAGTCGCCGTGCGCGCAAGACTGTCCAACGGCCAAGCCGCAACCCGCAGACCCGCAAGCATCTGGCGTGGGTCGCCCTTCGGATTCTTCCGCCAAGGCAAGGCGCGCACGCCACGCCTGATCTCCTTCAACCACCACTCACGTGCGACGGCGGGATCGAAGGGAGTGGTCACGACTGGCGGGAAATAACGAGTGGCTGTTTCTGGATTTCCCGCCCACGGTCCAAGCGCAGCGGTAGCCTTCACGACAGAGGCACGCACAGCGGCAGCATCTTCCGCGGCGAGCGCACACTTGCCGTCCTCCAGGAAAGGCCGCACACGCTCCACCACCTCGCGCGGTGGCCGCTCACCAGGAACTTGCGCATAAAGGAGAGACAAGGGTAAGCACGTGAGCAAAAGGAGTCGTTTCATGATTCCTTGATCAACGAGACGCGCACTCGCTGGTGACAACGCAATGCAGAATCACTCCACAAAGATCAGTTCATTCGAGTTCAACAAGACCCGGCAAAACGCTGCCAGTCCTTGTGCTTGGATGAACGGATCGGCGGCAGCTTGCTCCTTCGCTGTTGGCTGACGCTGGAAGACCCACTGATACGCCTTCGCCACCGCCTCCGCCTTCCCCACCCGCTCCGCGAGAGCCTGCGCCATGTCGATGGTGAAGCTGTGATTCAGCAATGTTAATGCCTGCATCGGTGTCGTGGTGTTTGCCCGCTTGGGAGTGGCGAATGAAATGTCTGGCAGATCGAAATCGTTGAGCACGTCCACCACGCTGGCCCGGGCATTCTGGTGATACACGGCACGGCGATAGGTCTCCGGGCCATGCGCATCCAGCGGGAAGTAGGTGCTCACATTGTTCTGCGTGAACTTGTAGAGTCGGAACCCTGGGCCTCCCATCGGCTCCAGTTGCATCTTCCCAGTCACCGTCAGCATGGTATCACGAATCTCCTCAGCACTCAGACGACGTGGTGGGAAGCGCCACAGCAGTCGAGCCGACTTGTCGACCGCTGCCGCAGTCTCGCGATAGGCACCGTTTTGTTGATAGGTCTTCGACAGCAGGATCTCGTGATGCAGGGCCTTGAGCTTCCAGCCATTCGCGATGAGTCGTGAGGCGAGGTAATCCAGCAACTCGGGATGCGTCGGCTGACTGCCCAGGTAACCCAAGTCACTGGGGGTATCGACCAAACCCGTGCCAAAGTGGTAGTGCCAAACACGATTCGCCAGCACACGTGCGGTGAGTGCGTTGGCGTCTGACGCGATCCACTTCGCCAGTGCGAGGCGGCGCTGCCCTTCGGCGGCATCGGCCTTCAACGCGTAGGCGGGTGTGACTTGGTCTAGCACACTCAAACTCGCTGGCACCACCGGCTCCAACTCTTTGGTGGGATCGCCGCCCTTATGAACAAAGGTGCCCACCTTCGGCTGAGTGAAATTTCCCGCCCACACCATCGGCAGCTTCGGCACAGCATTGATCCGTCCCTGCACGGCGGCTAATTGCTTCTCCAAGGCGGCGAGCTTCTGCTGCTCATCGCCCGTGATCACGCCGCGCCTCGCCTTGGCAATGCCATGACCCGACGTCCAGGGTTCGCGGCCCTCATCGCTGGCGACCGTCGTCCAGTTTTGGCCGTCCATGGACACCTGAATCTCATACTCGCACGGTGTGGCACCCCGCACCCGACTGTCATCCACGTCGCGTCCACCCTTGGCATTGATGAAGGTGATGCGGTTGATCGTTTCCAGCTTTGGCAGGGTCAGCGTCAACTGTGCGGGCTCGCCAATGAACCAAGCCTCGCCCAGTTGCCCGTCGATGCAGTATTGCGCGCTGTAGGCTTCTGGAAAATCATCCGCCGTGGCTGACTTCGCGCCTTCAGCCTTGGTGCCATTAGATGCCAGAGCCACATTGCGTGCCTCCTTGTCGGCACTCCACACTTGGAACTCGGTCAGCTTTCCCCCGCGAGCAGCCTTGGCTGACTTCGGTTGGCTGTCGCTGGTGAAGGCGTTCATGACAAATCTCACGTAGCGCGCCTGAACGGGCGCGAAGCCCTCATTGGTGCCATAGGGATCAATCTTTGGACGCACGGCTTTTTGCTTCACGAAGACGGCTTGAGCACGCGCATCAATCGCAGCGTCCAGCGTCTTCATCTCTTGGGTGAGCTTGGCCTGTTCGACGTTGAGCGGCTTCATCGCCCTCTGAAAGGCCGCGTGTTGCTCTGGCGTCGCCAGCACGCGACGGCCATGAATTACGCCCTCAAACGCGGCCCGAATGCGGTAGTAGTCCTCGGTGGGAATGGGATCAAACTTGTGATTGTGGCAGCGGGCACAGTTGATCGTCAGCCCCAGGAAGGCGCTACTCGTGGCGGTGATCATGTC
>CAXNNN010000489.1:0-3340 GCA_964203095.1 Verrucomicrobiaceae bacterium
GTGATTGTTAACCTGCCGAAGAAGAAAGGCACTTGGTCGGATGGCCATAAGCCCATTAGCTTCGATGCACCCATCCTTGTCGCGGAGGGGAGTGCTGCGCAGCGTCGGCTAGTGGCGGACATTGCGGAGTTCCGCGCTCTGTTCCCTGCCGCGCTCAGTTACACGAAGATCGTTCCTGTGGATGAAGTGGTGACCTTGACGCTCTTTTATCGCGAGGATGATCACCTTCAGCGACTGATGCTCAATGACGCGCAGATCGCCGAGATCGACCGCCTTTGGGATGAGTTGCACTTCGTCAGTGAGTCGCCACTGAAGCGCGTCGATGTCTTTGATCAGCTCTGGCAGTTTGCTACGCAGGATGCTGACCCCAGTGCCTTCGAGCCGTTGCGCGAACCCATCTTGAAAGCCGCTGCCGCCTTCAAAGATACACAAACCACGGCTGATGCCGTCCAGCGCCAAGCGGTGGTCGACTTCGCTGCGAAGGCGTGGCGTCGTCCGCTCACCGACAAGGAGATTGCCTCGCTATTGAATTTCCCACCGCGTCTCATGCTTGCCCGCGTGCTGACCTCCCACGCCTTCTTGTATCGCGGCGAACAAGCGCGATAAAAGACCAGTCCCGTTAGCAATGGCGAGCTTGCCACACGCCTCAGTTATTTTCTCTGGTCTTCGGCACCAGATGAGGAACTGCATGGTGCCGTAAACAAGCTGTCCGATCCCACCATCCTCACGGCTCAGACCCGCCGTATGTTGACCAGCGACAAAGTGCGTCGTCTCGCCACCGAGTTCGGCTGTCAGTGGTTGCATGTGCGTGACGTCGCCACCCTTGATGAAAAGAGCGAGCGCCACTTTCCTAGCTTTGTGGGACTCCGTGCTGACATGCAGGAAGAGGTCACTCGCTTCTTGATCGACCTCATTCAAGATAACCGCAGTTTGCTCAGCCTGCTGGATACCGATCACACCTTCGTGAATGCCGAGCTGGCAAAGCACTATGGCTTCCAAGTGAAGGGGGAAGACTGGCAGCGCGTGACCGCTTTGCATGAGAAGGGCCGTGGCGGCATTCTTGGCTTTGCCGCAACGCTGGCCAAGCAAGCCGGTGCCTCACGCAATAGCGCTATCCTTCGTGGGACTTGGCTCACGGAAGTCGTGCTCGGCGAGAAGCTACCCATCCCACCCAAAGGGGTGCCTGTCCTGCCTGAGGAAGCTCCTGCCGATCTCACCGAGCGTCAGATGATTGAGCGACATAGCCGCGATGCGAATTGCAGTGGCTGCCACAGGCGCATCGACCCTTTCGGTTTCGCGCTCGAAGGCTTCGACGCCATTGGCCGCGCTCGGGAAGCCGAGACAAAGACGGTCCTGCCCGACGGCACGCATGTCGATGGCCTTGACGATCTGCGCCGTTACCTGCTCAGCACTCGCCGCGATGACTTCCTTCGCCAGTTCAGTCGCAAGCTCCTCGGTTATGCCTTGGGTCGCAGCGTCCAGCTTTCTGACAAGCCGCTAATCGACGCCATGGTGAAGAGCGATCGTCGCTTCGGCACACTGATCGAACTCATTGTGCAGAGCCCACAGTTTACGCAGGTGCGTGGGCGAGATCGTATCGCCGATGCGCGTTGAACAACTGTCGAACATCTTCGATGACGTCCAAATTTCATGAAACTCCCCCACCGAATCGTTATCCTCGCCGTGCTCTTCTTGAGCGTGATCCAAGCCCCGGCGCAGAGCCGCTATGGCAAGGTGCTATTCCTGGGCAACAGCATCACCAAGCATGGGCCCAAGGCTGACATCGACTGGTCGGGCAACTGGGGCATGGCCGCCAGCGCAGAGGCGAAGGACTATGTGCACTTGGTCACCAAAGCGCTCACGGACAAGGCTGGTGCAGTGCCTGAGGTGCTGGTGAAAAACATCGCTGACTTTGAGCGCGCGTATGCGGACTACGACATCGCGAACAAGTTGAAGGAGGCAATCGACTTCCAAGCTGACCTCATAATCCTCGCCATCGGCGAGAACGTGCCAGGACTGAAGACACCAGAAGACAAGACAAAGCTCCAGAGCGCGGTGGTGAAACTCTTGACTGCCGTGAAAGCTGGGCGCCAGGCCACTGTCCCGGTGCGCAGTTCCTTCTGGGCTAGCGCAGCCAAGGACGAAACGCTCCAGCAAGCCTGCGCCGCTGTGGGTGGCATCTACGTCAACATCACCAGCCTCAGCAGGGACGAGAGCCTTTACGCTCGCTCTGAGCGGCCCTTCAAACATGCCGGTGTGGCCAATCATCCTGGGGACAAAGGCATGGCCGCAATCGCAGATGCCTTGGTGAAGGCATTGCTGCAGTGAGCGGGGAACGGCCACCTTGCTTTGGTTACTCGATACACGGACTCACATGACTACGATTCGCTTCATCCTACTCGTCTTGTTGGCGGCCCCTAGCGTTCATGCGGCGACCCAGGGCATGGCTTTCTTCGAACAAAAGATTCGCCCGGTGTTGGTGGAGCATTGCTACGACTGTCATAGCGCTCAAGCCAAGAAGCTGAAGGGCAATCTGTATCTGGATACTCGGGCGGGTTGGGAGAAAGGGGGCGACAGCGGTGAGCCTGCCATTCTCCCGGGCAAGCCTGAAGCGAGCCTGCTCATTCGCACGGTGCAGCATTTGGAAGCGGACCTGGAGATGCCGCCGAAGAAGCCGAAGCTCTCCGACGCGATCATCGCCGATCTCATCACCTGGGTAAAGATGGGGGCTCCTGATCCCCGCGAGGGCAAGGTGGAGGCCAAGCGTGGGGACAAGACGTGGTGGTCGCTGCAACCTCTGGCCAAGACCTTCGGTCATCAGAGCATTGATGGCTTTATCGACGCCAAGCTCGCTGAGAAGAAGCTTGCGTTGAACCCGCCCGCCGATGCTCGCACGCTGGTCCGCCGCATGACGTATGACCTGCATGGCTTACCACCCACGATGGAAGAGGTGGCGGCCTTTGAGCAAGACTTCAGCAAGCAACCCGACACGAGCATTCAGCAACTTGCTGACCGCTTACTTGCCAGCCCGCGCTACGGTGAGCGCTGGGGGCGGCACTGGCTGGATGTCGTGCGCTTTGGTGAGAGCAATGGCTTCGAGCGGAACTTTGTGATCGACGACCTCTGGCCGTTTCGTGACTACGTGATCAAGTCGATTAATGACGATAAGCCGTTCAACCAGTTCATCATGGAGCACTTGGCAGGCGATGTGATCGGCAAGGGCAAGCCCGAGATCGAGGTGGGTAGCGCCTTCCTGGTGGCGGGTCCGTATGACGACGTGGGCAATCAAGATGTGGTCGCGAAGAAGAATATTCGCGCTGCCACCATTGACGACATGATC
>CAXNNN010000490.1:0-3338 GCA_964203095.1 Verrucomicrobiaceae bacterium
GCGACTTCCGCCGCACCCAGCCCACGATCAAAGTGCCTCGCGGCCTTCAACCGACGTTCTTCCATTTCCTGGTGATCTCTTGCCTTGCTCATCCAAGCATCATACAACAGGTTTCAACATATGTCAGGCTATTATGCAAGTCTCAATAGATCCTTCAGTCGATCGTTTGCAGCTTGTTGTTTTATGGTTACGGATTTGAGATGCCAGCCCTTTTTGGACCGGAGGATGATTTAGTTAGCGAGAGCGATTTCTGACTCGAAGAGGGAGGGTGACTTGCAGCTGAGGGATGAGTGCAAGCGGCGGGTATTGTAGTAGCCGTCGATGAAGGCAAAGAGCTCGTGGGCGGCGTCCTGCTGGCTGGCGAAGCAGCCATCGCGCAGCATCTCGGCCTTGAGGGTGCCGATGAAGGACTCGGTCCAGGCGTTGTGATAGGGGTTGGCTCTGGCAGACATGCTTTGCTCCATGCCTGCGGCACGCAGCCATTGACGAAAAGCGCTGCTGCCATACTGGCTGCCGCGGTCACTGTGGAAGATGATGCCTTGGGTGCCGCGTCTGGCGACGAGGGCGGAGTCGAGGGCCTCGACGACCAGATCGCTGCGCAAGTGATCGCGCAGACACCAACCGACGATGCGGCGCGAGCACAGGTCGATGACCACGGCCAGGTAGAGCCAGCCTTGCTCACTGGGGATATAGGAACCGAGGGACGAGGTAGCTAGCCGAAGGGGTGGCTGCCGTGAGGCGGCAGCCAGCAAATGTCGCCCGCCCAGATCTCCAACTCCTGGGCGACTTCGGTGTCGGGTTTACCAAGATTGAGCAGGCCTACGGCCTTGTCTTTGAACTCCTGGGTGTAGCATTGATAGGCTTTCTTGTTCATGGTTTCTGGCATGTTGGGTTTCCGATTGCCCATGGTCCAGAAAGTTAGAGCACCTGACTCACTCAATGTTGGCGAACAGGGGGTAATGCGCCAACTGAATCGTCCAAATCAGACCGACGAGCGCCCATGTCGAGGCATTGTGAAAAGAGAACAGTAGACTCATGGCGTAACGGGCAGTTGAGCAAGTGCTGCGTAGTCTGGCCCATCAGCCGCATTGGCATGGATGAAGCAGCGCACGATGCGGGCTTTCTGAATGAGAAACACACCGGGCATTTGAGTACCATCCCCTTCCATGGCACCGGGCCGATGGCCTGCGAGGATGGACTTTAACCCACGCCACCAGACTCCAAAGCCCAGCAATTGGCTCAACTTGCCACGACGCAAACCCAGTCCTCGGTAGAGCCGTCGCTCGGGGTCGGAGATCGCTGGCACATCACAGAGGCCGTAGCTCTTGGTGAAGTCGGCAAAGGATGCCGCTGTGCCCATGTGAACCAGGACGAGCTTGGTTCCGTTTTTCTCAATGCCAGCGCGGCCCACTGCCAAGTCTGCCAATGCTTGGCGACAGAACGAGCAGCCTGAGTGACGCAGAAAAACAAGAAGCACAGGCCGCTGCTGAGATAGTTGTGCGAGGCTGCTGCCTTGCGTGGTCATCGTCTCAGCGAGCAAGGTCGATTCATCCGGAAGCGGCGGAACATCGGCATCGCTTTGATCCTGGTCCCAGACGTATTTTAAAATGAGGAAAAACGGCACCCACCAGATGAGATCATTGGTCACACAGTTGAGCGCGAAACCCCATGGCAATTCGCCGGTCCAGAGCGCTTGCACCATACCGAGCGGGCCAAACACCTTTCCAAGAAAACCCACCAGCACGATGGGCCAATGCCTTACCGGATCAAAGGCCGCGATGGCATAACCGATGCCATAGACACCGACGATCATGCCAATGCACTGCCAAAACTGCGGGTAGTTGGGCTGCGGCATATTCAGCCAATGAAAGATGGCCGAAGGAAACAGCACCGCCCAAGCACCCCAGAGCACGTTGTAAACTCCCGCAGCGAGAAGAACTTTTCGCATCCAGGGTGGTGGTGAAGTAGAGGTAATCATAGGTTTGAAAATGGGTCAGTGCGGGGTGGCGTCGATGACAGCCTCTGCGGCAGCCCAGCCCGAGATCGCCGCGCCTTCTACTCTTGGTCCGGCAAAGGCGTCCCCCGCCAGCACCAGCGGAGGCGCACTGCTCACGACGGCACACGACGATGGGTCTGTTTGCTTGGGCTTACTGAAACGCCAGCCATGGATTTGGAAGGATTTGATTCCCACACCCAACCATTCATCAGCGGCGGCGATCAACCTCCGAGCCGTCTCATCTCGATCCTGGTCCCAATGAGCCACGCTGAACTCATCCGTAGCGTGAATTGTCACTGCAGGCTCGGCGGAGACGCCTTTGAGCTGGTTGTCGGCGATCCAAGCAATAGGTCCATGAATCGGTGCAAAACCACCCGGCGGCGGCATTCGTGAGGGACCGTCCAACACGGCCATGACCGCGAGACAGCGCTCGTATTGGATGGCAGAAAGACGCGTCTTCACGGCCAGCTCAATAACAACACCACCAGCTTCCAGAAGCACCAATGACTGCGGAACAGGCGCGGTCAAAATGATCGCTTTGGCCGACCACGTTTCACCATAAGCCGTGCTGATCGACCAGTGATCCGTCATCTGATGCAGGGCGGATACTTGCTTCTCCTGAACGATCTCCAACCCCGAGGCCAAATGCTTCGCGAGCGATGACATCCCCGGAGTGCCGCGCCAGCGTGCATGGCAATCGGCTTCAGCCGTGAATCCGCGACACCACTCTAGCGCAGCACCCGCAGTGCGAGCATTCTCGAGCACATCACCAAAGTGAGAGTCACGCGTCGTGATGAACTGTGCTCCGTGATCAAACATGGCCGCACCGATTCGACGTGTCGCCATGCGACCTCCCACTCCTCTGCCCTTGTCAATCACGACAGCTTTGCGTCCCGCCTTCTGCAAAGCGGCTGCTGCGGAGAGCCCGGCCATGCCCGCTCCAATGACTAACACATCGACGTTTCGGCTATGGACGTTGCTCATTCTGAAGGTAGCGTGCGGTTTTGATCATTCGTCATCGACTGGACCATTCAAATGCTGCTCGAGCAGTTTGCGATGTTTGGTGACTCTGCCTGTGACACGCTTGCGCCACATGCGAAAACTGGAGGGCTTCAACTCACGACGCATCACATTGATGACCTGTCGTTCGGTGAATCCCGTGCGCTCCTCGATCTGCTCGAACGTGGTGCGATCCTCCCACGCAAAGCGGATGATGCGGGAGAATTGTTCAGTCGTGACAGTCGTTTTCATGACAACGGAAAGGCTTTGAGGTGACGGCTCATCTTCTCCCAAAAAGGAAAGAAGGGGATGTCCGCTGATTCGTTAAAACCACCACGCGGAT
>CAXNNN010000491.1:0-3332 GCA_964203095.1 Verrucomicrobiaceae bacterium
CTGGGAGATAAAAGGGGGGCGGTTCATGCCGTCTTCCTCTTGGTGGTCTTGCTGATGCTGCCCGTGATGGGGATGATCTTCGGGGCCGGTGCCTCTGGCACGATGCCCCAGAACTCGCCGCCCTCGGTGTAAGTCGCCAGATTCAGGTAATGCTTTTTCGCCGCCAACTTTTATGCCCCGGGGCATAAAACCTCAGCGCACCGCGATTCAGGTAATGCTTTTTCGCCGCCAACTTTTGTGCGCCGGAGCACAAAACCTCAGCGCGCCGCGATTCAGGTAATGCTTTTTCGCCGCCAACTTCTATATCAGCTGATATAGAATTAGCAGTCGGTGTAAGTCGCCAGATTCAGGTAATGCTTTTTCAGCACTGCCTCGGTGTTGCCGCCTTCCATCGCAGCCTCGCCGCTTTCGTCTATTTCTTCGCGCCTCATGCTGTCCAGCGTTAGGTGAAGGCTCCCGCGTCACGCATGAGCGAGCAAGGGGATGCCCTTGTAGCTTTTGGCATGGGTGAGGCTGGCTTCCTCCACATCGAAGTCACGTTGCAGCCCTAGCCACATATCCGCCGACGTGCCAAGGGCACGAGCGAAGCGCAGCGCAGTATCCGCAGAGATGCCGCGCCGTCCTTTGATGATGTCCGTGATCCGGCTATGCGGCAGCGCGCAGGCGATGGCGAGACGATACTGGCTGATGGCGAGCGGCTTCAGGAAGTCTTCCAGCAGCACTTCACCGGGATGGATGTTTTTCAGGCGTTTCATGGTGGCTCAAAGGAAGTAGTCGGCAGGCAGGGCGAAATGAGCCGAGAGCTTGCGGATATGAGCGGCGGTGAGCTGGCGCGTGCCGTTGATGATCTTGCTTCCCATGCTGGCTTCCAGCTGCAGCAGGCGGCCTAGATCAGCAGCGGTCATGCCGTGGGCTTCCAGCAGGCCAGCCAAACGCTGCGCCAGCGGCAGCGGCGCGGCTTTCTTCCGGTCGTGGGCATCCTCCCACTCCGCCACCAAGTCAGCCACGAGCGCGAACCAGTCGGACTGGTCCCGGCTCATGTTCTTCTCATGCCCCCACAGTGGCGCGAGGGCATCCAGCGCGGCTTGATAGTCCGTCTTGTCGCGAATCGGGCGCGGCAGCCAGACGTTGCCGCATAGCGCGGAGTAATCGCTTGGTAGTGATTTGAAGGGGATGTTTTGGGCGAGGGTTTTCATAGCTTGTCCTTCCAGCGGTCTTTGGAGTATTCAGCGTGTGACATGAAGGCGACGGCGAACACCAGACCACGGTTGAAGTGCATGGCCGCCATGAGGCGAAAGGCATTCCCGCTGATGTTGAACACCAGCACGGTGCGCCCGCTTGCCACCTTCACTTGATCGGCAGCGGGAAACGTCCGCTTTAGCTCCACGAGGTTTTTCCATGATCCGGTTTTGATAGTGTCCGCCCACCATGCCAGTCCCGGCGCGGCAGAAGGATGCCGCTGCATCCACTCGCGCACCGTTGAAGGCTTGATGATTCGCATGATGGATTATCGGCATGGCTGGACAAAATGTCCAGATGCTATTTCATGCCGTCTTCCGCTTGGGCGCGGTCTTGCTGATGCTGCCCGTGATGGGGATGATCTTGGGGGCCGGTGCCTCTGGCACGATGCCCCAGAACTCGCCGCCCTCGGTGTAAGTCGCCAGATTCAGGTAATGCTTTTTCAGCACTGCCTCGGTGTTGCCGCCTTCCAGCGCAGCCTCGCCAACGCTCTTGAATGCCGCCACGTGCATGGAGAAAAAGGTGTGGCGGAGAACGTCGTGGCCTAGCTCCATTTCCTTTCTGATGGCCTTCACGTGCCGGTCGTAGCCGGTGGGCAAGATGTCTAGCCCGTAGCGTGTGAGCCATGCCGCCAACGCAGGGCGAATGATGACTTGCCGATATTGGCCGGTCTTGCTGATGTCGGGCTTGATGTGAATCACGCCGCGTTCCAGATCAATGAGGCGCAGCTTTTCAGGATGCAGGGCTAGCTTTTGCAATTCGCCGTCGGAGCCCGTGCGCAGCCCTGCGAACAAGGCCAGCGCGAAGTATGGCACCATGCAGCCGCCCTTGAAGCTCTCCACATAGCGCAGCAGCGCACGGACCTGGGAGGCGGTCAGCGTCTCCGGCACATCGCGCTCCACGGCGTTCTTTTTCTTGATGGCCGCCACCGGGTTCTCCAGCATCCATCGCAGCTTTTGCCCTTGTTCGTTGGTGTCTGTCTGCTCCATGCACCAGACGCAGAACACGTTCAGATCGGCACGGTAGCCGTTGAAGGTCTTCACCGCCGCCTTGTGCTTCCCGTCTTTGCTGCGCAGCCCGTCAAGGTATCGCTCCACATCGGCGGTGGCGATGTCGCAGACTGGCGCATCCATGCCCACGATGCCCGCGAACTGGCGCAGGGTGGCATCCAGTTGGATGAGCGAGCGGGCACGCACGCCGTCGCGCTCCTTGCTGATGAGGAACTGCCGCCGCGCATAGTCGAACTCCACCGGCTTAGTCTTGCCCGCGTCCTGATGCTTGAGGTAGAACTCAACAGCCGCCCCCAGCGTGTGCCGCCGTGCGGTGTCGCCGTCGCGCTCTAGTTCCGCTAAGCGGTCGAAAGCAGACTCGGCTTCCTTCACCTGCTCGCGTGAAAGGGTCGTCACCACTTCCCGCAGACTGGTGCCGTGGTTCATCATCTCCACCGACTTGAGGGCCACGAAAGCCTCCGCGTCTCCCCGCTCTCGAAACTTCCGCCGCTTCCACTTCCCCGACTCATCACGAAAGCCTTGAACCATGTAGGTCGTCCAGGCGTAGCCGTCGGCAGTCTCGGTGATCTCGCGAATGGAGAGCTTGCCGCCCTTCTTGGCACCCGCACGGCGGGCTTGCTTAGCGGCTCGTGATCGTTTGGTTGTCGCGTTCATCGTGCTGCACTTTGTTGCACGGGATGAAGTGAAAACAAGCGTTTATTGCACGGGTAGTTGCACGGGTAACTTCCCAATGTAGCAATTTCAGTGCCTCACTTCCCTCTCATAACCTGAAGGTCGCAGGTTCAAATCCTGCTCCCGCAACCAATCTCAAGCCCCGTAGAATCAAGGTTCTACGGGGTTTTTGTTTGTGGGCGCGTGAATTGCTAACGCTGGCCAAATGGCACGAAATAGCCCCAAAATGGCGCTAAAATGACACGAGTTATGACACGAGTAGCGACACGATGTGGGCTTGTGCATCCATGGGGCTTGGCAGTTTTCACGGCGAAGCTGTTCCCCGTCATCAACTCGTGCCAATGAAAAAGACACGAGTGCCGCCCCTCCCCTGTTTGGCATTGAAGGCCGGAAGTCTCCCAAACTAGCCTT
>CAXNNN010000492.1:0-3324 GCA_964203095.1 Verrucomicrobiaceae bacterium
CCACGCGGTCGAAGCGCGGCAGCAGTTCCGGGTCGTGCGTGACCATGATCAAGGCCGCGCCCCGGGCCTTGCATTCCTCCAGCATCAGACGAGCCGCTATGTCCTTGCGCCGACTATCAAGAGAAGCCGTCGGCTCATCGGCCAGGATCAAGATCGGATCATGAACCAGCGCCCGGGCGATGGCCACGCGTTGGCGTTCGCCCTGTGACAGCTCGACACTGCGCTTGCCCCAGTAGCCGCCCACTTCTAGCCGATGCACCAGCGTGCGCGCTTTGGTCGCATGAGACGCCTGTGCTCCCTCGCCCAACGACAACGGCAGAAATAAGTTCTCCCCCACCGTCAGGTAGTCGAGCAGCGCGAAGTCTTGAAACACCACGCCCATGCGCCGCAGTCGCAGCTCGCGCCGGGCCGACGGCGACAGGCCGCGCAGCGCCACGCCTTCCAGGGTCATCGTGCCCGACTTCGGCTCCAGAATCCCCGCGATCAGCTTCAGCAAGGTCGTCTTCCCCGCCCCGCTCGGCCCGATCAGCGCCAGCGATTCCCCGGCCGCGACGTCCAGCGAGCGAACGCCCACCTTGCCCTCGCCGGAGGGATAGCAGAAAGTCAGGTCTTGGACCTCAAGAAGCATCCCTCTGGTTATAAAGATACCGCGCCCACACGCGAGCAGTTTGTCAGCGGACATCATTCCACTTTCGCGCGCGGCTTTCCTGCTTAACCAACACCCTGCCTTCACCCCATGCGCGCCTACCTCATCAATCTGGACCGAGCCACGGACCGCTGGTCCTTCGTCGAGCAAGCCTTCGCCGGCACTCAGTTCGAGCTATGCCGCATCTCGGCGGTAGACGGCAAGCTACTGCCCCAGCCCTGCGCCGACTATCCCGATGAGTTGTATCATCGCTACCACGGACGCCCGACCAGCCCTGGGGCCACGGGTTGCTACCTCAGTCATGTGAAGGCGCTGAAGGCCTTCCTCGAGACCAGTGATGAACACGCCCTCATCGCCGAGGACGACGTGCTGCTGGGACCCGACTTTGAATCCGCACTCGCCGACACCATGCGCCACGCCGCGCACTGGGACATCCTGCGCCTCACCGGCCTGAGCAATAGCCAACCCGCCATAGTCGCCACGCTGGCCAACGGCTACACCTTGAACGTCAGCTTTGGCCGGCTCAAGGGCACCGGCGCTTACGTGGTCAATCGCAAGGCCGCACAGCGCTGGGTGGACACCCTGCTGCCCATGCGCGTGCCGGTCGATCACGCCATGGACCGCGAATGGTTCCAGGGCTTGCGCGCCACCTACATGCTGCCCTTCCCAGCATCGCAGACAGACCACGATTTCAAGTCCTCCATCCAGATGGGCAAGTCGCGCAAGCTGCCCAAGTGGAAGCGATGGCTCTACACGTATCCATATCAGGTCGTCAATGAGACGAGCCGCTGGTTATTCCGTGGCATCAGCTACCTGCGGATGAAGTCCGTGATGAACTGAAATAGCCGTCACGCGCTGCGCTTGGTGAGCGAAGCGCTCTGGCAGTGCATGAGCGCTGGCTGAATTTGCCCAACACTGGTAGGGCGGGCTGTCCGCAGCCCGCCGCGAACGGCCAAAAGACTTGGTGAAGACGTGAGTGTGAACGAAAGCCCAATGGACTGCGATCACGGCGCTTGGAGGACCAAGCGCCCTACCCTTGTGTCGTGACCAAACGAGTTTTCGGATGTGCCTTCACGGCTGTGGCTTGATCGGCAGATCGGGGATCTTGTCCGGCTGGAAGTCGAGCACCTCCTGGTGAGTACGCAGCGCTTGGCGGGCATTGTTGAAGAACTGGCTCAGGTCCTCCGCATTCGCGCCCTGCTTCTCTTCGATCAAGGCGTAGAGCTTCTTCACCTGCGCATCACCATTCAGACCCACAGCCGCCATCTGCTTCTGTGCCGAGGCATACACGCTCGAGAACTTGCTCTGCGCTTCCGTGTAGGCCTCGCGGGCACCTTCACTGCGGTAGTAGTCCTTCTCGGCTTCGCGGAATTCCTTGCTGAACATGCGCTTGAAGAAGCCAAAGCTCGACTGCGGCTTCTCAGCAGAGGCACCCGTCTGCTTGGCGAAGAAGGTCTCCAATTCGCTGAACTCTTGGAAAGGCTTGCGGTATTCCTTTTGCAGGAAGCTGATGCCCGTGGCGATCACCGCCAGCTTCTCCACCTCAGCCTTCGACACGCCCTGGCCCGCCTTCACGCGCGACTCCAGAGCGTCGATGTAATCGATGGTGCGCTTGTTACCGTCGAAGATTGCTTCGAACTCCTTGAAGGCCGTGGCCATCTGCTTGCGCTGATCACTGCGGAGACCATCGACCTTCTTCTCGAAGTCCTCGGTCAGCGCCTTGATCGCCTCTTCGTGTTGGGTCTGCTTCACCACCAGCGTCTGCTGGTGTGCGGATGCGAGGTCCGCCAGCTTCTGCGCGGACTCGGCGCGCAGATCAGCGATCTGCGCCTTCGATTGTTCGCCTTGCTGCCAGAAGCCAATGCCGAGGCCGATCAGGCCCAGCACCGCGACGGCGAGGAGTATGGTCAATGTCTTGATGGATTTCATAAGGGGATGTGCTTTCCTTTGAAGCACGATACGCTCCTCGTCCACCAGAAGACAAGCGCGGCGCACGAGAAGATAACTACGCCACAAGGCCGCCACTTCAGGCATCACCTGACACCGGCAAGCAGCGTCCGCCCAGACCTCTAGCACACGCCACCAGCCCCGAGAATAGATCAGCCGCAGTCGAGCAACACCTTCCCAGGGGGCTGGAACGCCTTTCCAGAGATCTCCCCCGGCGCGCCAGAGATCTCCCCCGGCGCCCGAGAGTCATGGAAACCCTTTTCAGACGGCTGAAAACGGATTTCAGTTCCCAGAAAACCCAAATCCTAGGGCCAGAAATCAAAATCCACCCTCCGAAAATCCGTTTCCGACCCCGTTTTACACCCGCACAACACGCGACAGCCCTAGAGCCATCAGTCCCACAGCGCCGCGCTCCCGTTGGCAAGCCAAGAATGTAGGGCCGCGAGGCCTCTCCACCCGTTGCGGCCCTACTCCCTCCCCTAACCATCCCTGACCACACCGTCGCCACGGACCAACCGCCACGGCATTCCCCTAGAGCGCCGTCATCACGGGCCAAAGGCCCAACCCCATCCCAGCCTGGGGCATCGGCCCAGGACCCACGCCAACCCCACGATGAGCCATGAAGGGGCGACCCATCGGTGTCCATGCGTGCGAACACATCCCGCCGAGATGAATCGCCCCTTCAGGGTTATGAACCTTTAGAGCAAAACATGGGGTTAACAGGCTCGCCA